>DATEJO010000314.1:0-5535 GCA_035277905.1 Candidatus Sulfotelmatobacter sp. | reverse complement strand
GTGAATCTTGTGTTGCAATCGAGCGACATTCTGACGCAAGGCGAACGCGAGTTCTTCGAGGCGATGAAGCGCCTGTGCGAGGCCAGCATTGCGACGGGGAATCCGATCGGCTTCTAGAAGAATCGTTTGCCACGGATTTGCGCGGCTTCGCACGGATCAACAATGGGACTTGACGCACATGTGCGGTGCAGATGCATCCAAGATGGTTTGGCCAAACCGCATCCGTTTCCAGATCGATTGGCTCTCGACGACACGATCGATCCGATTCTTACAGGCGATCCACCACTCGATGACCTGCTGGCGCATGACCGTTGGTTCTGCGAGTCGTGTGAACATGGCGGATACATAGTGTCGGAACCGTTGGGCAATATGGCGGTGATCGCTCACGTAAGGGAAGTCATTGGGAATATTGAGCAGAGTCATTTTTTGTATGTCCCGCTTCTTAAGGAAAAAGTGATTTTTAACGGTGTGCACTCCGGAGACCACATTCCCTCCGCCGATGCGTTGCATCTACTGGAAGAGGTCGACACAATGCTCCAATTCAGCGGTAGCCTCGACGACTCGGATAGGAAATTTTTCTTATCTGTGAAACGCCTTTGCAAAGCAAGCATCAATACAAAGAATCCGATTGTCTTTTAACAGATACGTCTTCGGATCCGCGTGAATCCGTGGCCAAGAGGTTTTCATGACGACTGCAACGCGCACCAATCCTCTTTCCTACCTCACCGAGCAGCTCGACGAACTCAAGGCCAAGGGCACGCATTTCAAGCTGCGTGTGCTTGATGATGAGCAGGCGCCCGTCTGCACGTTCGACGGTAAGAGAGTCATCAATCTCGCGTCGAACAATTATCTCGGACTGACGACACATCCCAAGCTGCGCGAGGCGGCGCTCGAAGCAACGCGGAAATACGGCGTGGGATCGGGCGCGGTCCGCACCATCGCCGGAACGATGAAGATCCACATGGAATTGGAAGAGAAGATTGCGCGCTTCAAGAATGTGGAGGCTTGCGTCGTTTTCCAGTCGGGGTTCGCGGCCAATGCCGGGACCGTTTCTGCCGTGTTGGGCAAGGATGACTTCATCATTTCCGACGCGCTGAATCATGCGTCGATCATCGACGGGGCGCGTTTGTCGAAGGCGAAGATTCTCGTCTTCCGCCATAAAGACATGGCGCACGCCGAAGAACAACTCGCCAGTGTGAAAGATCAGCCGGGCAAGAAGCTGCTGATCACCGACGGCGTCTTCTCGATGGATGGAGACATCGGCCCGCTGCCCGCGCTCTGCGATCTCGCCGAAAAATACGGCGCCATCATGATGGTCGATGATGCGCACGCTTCCGGAGTCCTCGGGCGCAATGGGCGCGGCACAATCGATCACTTCAAAATGCACGGACGCGTGGATATCCAGGTGGGAACACTGTCGAAAGCCATCGGCGCGCTTGGAGGATACGTCTGCGGCACGCGCGACCTGATCGACTTCCTCTATCACCGGGCGCGGCCGTTCCTATTCTCGACCTCGCATCCGCCGTCGGTCGCAGCTACGTGCATCGCCGCGTTCGACGTGCTCGAGCAGGAGCCGGAGCGCATGGAAAAACTCTGGGAGAACACGCGCTTCTGGAAGAAAGAACTCGGCCTGCTCGGATTCGATATCGGCGGCAAGACCACACCGGCCAGCGAAACGCCGATCACGCCGATCATCATCGGCGATGGCAAGCTGACCATGGACTTCTCGCGGGAACTCTTCAAAGAAGGCGTGCTCGGCACAGGTATTGCGTTCCCGACGGTGCCGGAGGGAAAAGCTCGCATCCGAACGATCATGACCGCGACGCACAGGAAGGATGAGCTGCAGAAGGCGCTGGAAGTGCTGAAGGGGGTCGGGAAGAAGATGGGGATTTTAGCCTGATTCGGGGGAGACTTCAGCGAGCCTGGATCCCGAAGAATCCAAGAACAAGGAAAACCACAAGAAATGTGGTTAGAGTAAGAACCAAACCGAGAAAGCCCCAGCCGATCGCCAGCCAGCCATTGGTAGGTTGAATTGATGCATTCGCAGCCTGCCACTCTGCGAACTCGTCTTTCTGCAAATCCTTGAAGATATGGTAGAAGGCGTATTCCGCCCCCAGGCCCACGAATCTCGCAAAGGGATCAGGAACAAAGAGAAGAACAATCGCGAGGCCTAACGAACCCAATGAAGCGACTGAGAGCACTTTACTGGCTTGCTCCGGGTGTCCCATCCTGCGCAGGCTGATTACGGAAACCAGCGCGCCACCGAATGGGCCGAGAAAAAAAGTGATTCTTCCAGCTGCCTTCGGCGTAAATGGGGGCTTACGCAACTCCGCAGGAAGCGGTGGCCCCAAGCCATAGGAGCCGCCTTCTAACCTCGTATCAGTCGTCGAAATGACATCCTCCCAGAGCGAGGAAGTCTAGCACGCCGACTACTCCGCCACCACCTCAATCGCCGACACCGTCGCGTACCGCGTCACGGGCACGAACTCCAGCAGCAGCTTGCCTTGCGCGTTTGGCTCGAGGCCTTTGATCTTGCGCACCAGCGGACGGTTCTCGCCCACCTCGTCGAGGATATTCAGGTTCGAGAGCACCGTCTTTCCGTTGCAGAAGACGTTGAACGTGCGATCTTTCGCAGCGCGATCCGCGGCCGCTGCATTTCCTTGCAGCGCCTGAGCGCTCCCCGGCCCGTCATCGTGCTCGATGAAGTGCAGCGTCACCGTATACCGGCCGGGCGCGACGGGGATCGCGTACGAGAAGTGTCCCCAGCGCTCAGTCTCGTAGAACTCAGGATCGTCGGTGCCTTGCGCCTGCTCCTGGCTGCTCGCGAGTTGGCCTCCCTTGAAGTAAACGTCGGGACTCCACCAGCGACTATCGTTCGAGTAGTAAGGAACATCGCGGGCGACGATGCGCACCGGGCGAATGTGATCTCGAACGGCGGGCAGAATTTCGATGGCCGACACCGTCGCACTGCCGCTCTTGCTTGATGCAAATGCCAGGTGAAGCTGTCCATCGGCGGCAGGCGCGATCTCAGGGAAGACTTTGACGTCGGCAGTGCGGCCCTCTCCGGCATCGGCGAGCACATCGAAATCGCTGAGCACCGGCTTGCCGTTCACCGAGACGATCATGGTGCGGCTACCCTCGCCGCCTCCGCCGGAATTCTCGGGTCCGTAGAAGTTCTCGGCAAAGTGCAGGCGCAGTTCATACGTGCCGGGCTTCAGCGGGATGTTGTAGGAGAAGTCCCCCTGACGGCTGTTGCGGTAGATGATCGGGTCCTGCGTGCGCCAGATGTGCTGCACGGTACTGGAGGCAGCCGTGCCGCCCGCAAAGTAAGCGTCGGGATTCCACACCTTTCCCGCGTGATCCACGTACTTGCGGTTCGAACCGGCCAGAATGTGGACTTCTTCGCCAACAGGCAGTCCGACCGGCGGCTCCGGCGAAGGCTCTGCAAACGGAGTGATTGCTGTTTGCGTCTTTGGCCTTACACCGATGATCAGTATCGCGGCCGAAATTGCTGCTACGGCAATAACAAATGCGCCAGTGAGCCAGAGCGTCCGGCGATTGTGATCCCAAGGCTCGCGTTCAGCCACCAGGGACGAGTCTGCATGCTGAGAAGATTCCTCAACCCGCCGAAACGCCGGCACATACTGTCCGACTGGAATGGTGATGTGAACCGGATGAGCTGCGCCCTCGCTCGCGTAGTACTCATTCAGGCGCTTCCGCAGACGGTTGGCCTGAACGCGGACGATCGAATCCGTATCCTGATCGAAGGAGTCCTGCCGGTCGAAAACATCAACCGCCACGGAATACTCCTTGATCTGGTCGGTTTCTCCGGCGAAGGTTTTCTCGCACAGATACGAAAGAAGATGGGTCAGGGCGGGAGACCGGACAAACAGAGGAGATTGCAGAACCGTCTGTAACTCGGCCCGTTCCGCCTCCCAAGTCGATTCTGCCGCGGTCGAAGGCACCTGGGACCTCCCTAGCTTACTGAGTGCGCCTTCTGCCCTCTTTATACACCTGGAATCCGGATTTCGGTTCTTACAAACGGTTACGTAACGCCTGTAACCCCGGCCATTCACGAACTGAAACTCCTCCCCATCGCCCTCGAAGAATCTTCCCAAGCTGCTGAGCACACAGTAAATAGCGGCTCTAGCTCTGTAACTCGCTGGCACTAACGGCTGCGTAGCGGCTATAGCGTTGTGCAGCACCAGCTTCGGGCGCATAACTGGGGCAGTTGCGGAGAGCAAATCGCCGGGGCAAGGGCACGGCCCAACCGGAACTGAGGCAACTCCGGAAAGAGGAGGCTGGTTATGCGAAGCATCACATTGAAATTCATGCTGCTGGCGATGCTGGTGACCTGCGCGCGATTCAGCGCTGCGTCGCCGGCTCCAGACGAGCCGTCGAGCGTGGACATGAACGCGATGTCGGTCGCCGAACTGGAAAAGTCCGGGGACCAGGCGCGTGCGCAGAAGGATTACGTTCTCGCCACACGGTATTTCCAGACAGCGCTGCGCAAGGATCGAAAGAACGCGACCATCTACAACAAGCTGGGAATGGTCGAGTTAAGGACCGACGACTGGGAGGGCGCCAGGCTGAACTTCGAAAAGGCTGCCAAACTGAATCCCAAGTTCGCCGATGCCGTGAACAACGTGGGCGCAGTGGCCTACAGAAATAAGAAGTACGGCAATGCCGCCAAGTACTTCAAGAAAGCCGTTGCCCTGGATGAGACGCGGGCTACCTTCCACGTCAACCTGGGCTCGGCCTGGTTCAGCCAGAAGAAGCTGGATCGCGCCATGGCCGAATACACTCGCGCGCTGGAGCTCGATCCAGAAGCCTTCAACGCGAATTCCCGGGCTGGAGTCGTGGCGCAGATGAATCCGGATGAGCGCGCGCAATACTCCTACACTTTGGCCAAGCTGTATGCCAAGCGTGGAGACCTCGACAACTGCCTGCAATGCCTGAAGAAGGCGAAAGAAGATGGTTATCGCAACATGGCGAACGTCTACAAAGACGAGGAATTCAGCCGGATGCGCGATAACCCGAAACTGCAGGAGGTTGTGCCTCCGCCCGTGGTGAAGTAAAGCAAGTCTGCTTCGCAGGCTTCTCCTCTGCACCGGGCGGAGGAGAAGCCCGGCGGAGGTAACGTCACTCCTGACGATCCGCTACTTAAACACCTGTCTCGCTAGTTCCTCTGCCGACGCCGCTTCCGGATGTTCCGCCTTCCAACGCATTGCTGCTGTGATCCGCGTGCGCCCGCTGGGATGATCGTAGAAAATGAACTCCTCGACCGGGCCGGGATCCATTTTGCGATACTCGCCAAGCAGCAGATCGACGTTGGCTTCACCATGCGGCTGCCGCGCCGCATTCAGGCCGTACATGTCCGCTTCAAATTCCATGGTGCGGGTGATGGTGTTGGTGACCGGCGTCATGACGAAGAAATAAATAGAGAAGGCGATCACGGCCAGAGGAAGCACGGCGACGTCGGTGATCTCTTTGACTTGCCATCGTTCTCCCCAGCGTTTCAGCGCGAATAGCATG
>DATEJO010000313.1:0-6220 GCA_035277905.1 Candidatus Sulfotelmatobacter sp. | reverse complement strand
CCAGGCGATCCGGTCATTCGATGTGCACGATTTCGATCCGATCTCGGATTCGCTTCCGAAACTTCCTGCAGAGCTTCCGGCGAACACATTCGTGAACGTTCCTCGTGGGCCCGAGCGCGGGCCGCTGTACGTGTTGCTGCTCGATCTTCTAAACATGGACGTGGACGATCAGCCGACAGCGCGCCGGCAGTTGTTGGAATTCATACGGAACAAACCGGTGGGGACTCGGTTCGCTGTTTTTGTCCTAAGCGACCGGCTCTATCAAGTGCAGGGATTCACGGAAGACCGGAACGCGCTGGGGCAGGCTGTGGATCCGAAAAATCCGCACTCGCGGATTCCGAAGATTTTTTTGTATGCAGACAATTTCCGTCCTTATATTTCGACGCCGGCGATCTTTGCGGAGATTGGAAGATACCTGGCGGATTTGCCGGGGAGAAAAAATCTGATCTGGTTTTCCGGGTCGTTTCCGTCTTCGATCATGCTGACTGGGGACGCAAGCGCGGAGCCCCTGAGCGTCAACGACCAGATCAAGGAAGCCACGGACAGCCTGGCGCGGGGCAGAGTAGCGGTGTATCCGGTGGATGTCAGAGGGGTGGTTGCGACGTCGCCGAGTGCCGGGTCGAACGGATCGAGCGCGCCGATGAACGATGCGGGCATGACGGCAGATGCGACGCTGAATGCGACCTACATGACGGAAGAGGAGATCGCGCGGGCGACGGGAGGACACGCGTATCACACCACAAACGATCTCGCGGCGGCTCTGACAGCGGCAACAGAAACGGGCGGGCGCTATTACACGCTTACCTATTCGCCGAGCAACCAGAATTACGACGGGAGATTGCGGCATATTAAGGTCGAGCTGGCGAAACGCGGTTATCGGCTGGAATATCGGCGGGAGTATTACGGCACAGTTGACTCAAGGAAGATGGAACCAGCGCGAGAACGGGCGCTTGCGGGAGAACTGGCGCCGATCGAGGTGAGCCGGCCGTCGGATTCGCTGTATCCGAACATGCAGCACGGGGCGCCGATTGCGCACCAGTTGTTGTTCCGGGCGTACGTTCATCCCGTGTCGGCGGTCGCGAAGGCGACGAAGGAGCAGATGGAGAAGCTGGCCGCGTCGATTGATGTGCACGAGCGGAAGGACGCGTCGAAACCGCGCAAGCCGATCTCGCTGCAAACGTATCAGATCGACTACACGATCGCAGCGAGATATCCGCTGCTGGAGGTTGCGGCGGCTGCGTATGACGATGATGGAAAAATCTTGAATGCCACGATTGAGCGTGTAATCGAGCAGGGAGAGTTTCCGGACGCGAAGAAGGGCGGAGCGATCTATCGCGTGCAGCAGAAGTTCGACGTCCCGGTGAATGCGGCGACGGTGCGCGTCGCCGTGAGGGATGTGGCGACGGATAATGTGGGCGCGCTGGAGATCAAGTTGCCGCTTAAGCCGGACGGGCAGAGCGTCAGTTCTTCTGAGAAGGTTTCGGCTTCTGAAAAAGAGGCAACGGCGAAACAGCCTTGAGGCTGGTGGCCTTCAAACCTGCCGGATTGCGCTATAGTGGCTGATACTGCCCGATCAGCGGGAACTGGGGAAATGTCACAAGTCGAGTACCGGGGGCGAACGCCGAGGCTCCTCGCCATAGCAACTGCCTGCGTCTTTCTTGCACTCTGCCCGTCTGCATTGGGACAGGCAAATCCTGCCAGTTTCTCCGACATGGTGGCGAATGCCAATGCGGCGCGGGATGTGAACGACATTCCGCGGGCGATTGGTCTCTATCAGCAGGCTTTGAAACTGAATTCGCAGTGGGCGGATGGGTGGTGGTTCATCGGATCGCTGGAGTATGGGGCAGGAGATTATGCGAAGGCTGAGGAGTCGCTCTCGCACTATCTCGAGTTGAATCAGAATGCAGCGCCGGCTTTGGCGATTCGCGGATTGTGCGAGTTTGAAATGGGGGAGTATCCGAAGTCGCTGAAGGATATTCAGCAGGCTCTGGCTCTGGGAGCGGCGAACCAATCGAAGAACGAAAAGATCTTGCGGTATCACGAAGCGATGCTTGAGACGCGTCTGGGCCGGTTTGAAGACGCGTTGCGCAGCTATGGATTCTTTGCGCATGAGGAAGGGAATCCGGAGTTGATGGTGGCGCTGGGGCTGGCCGGTCTGAGGACTCCGCTGCTTCCGCGCGAGTTGAAGGACGATCAGAAGGAAGTTTTTGCCAGCGCGGGGAAGGCGGCATTTGATTTCATGCGAGGCGACAAAGATGCGGTGCGGACGGAATTCGAGAAACTGTTTGCGCGAATTCCGGCGGTGTCGAATGCGCATTATCTATATGGATTTCTGCTGTACGGGACGGAACCGGAAGAGGCCGCTACGCAGTTCAAGAGAGAGCTGGAAGTGAATCCGAAGAATGCGGCGGCTGAGGTGATGCTGGCATGGATTCCGCTGCTATCGAATGATGGGAGAGAAGCGTTGCCTTATGCGAAGAAGGCTGTGGAGGTCGATCCGACCCTGCCGAGCGCGCAATTGGTGCTGGGGAGAGCGTTGACGGAAACCGGCGACGCGAAGGATGGCGTCGGGCATCTAGAGAAAACCGCGCAGATGCAGCCGGATAATCTGGAAGTGCACATTGCGTTGGTGAAAGCCTATTCGAAACTGGGGCAGAAAGACGATGCGCGGCGCGAACGAATGCTGTGCCTTGAGATGACGAAGAATGATACGGCACCGGCTACACATCCTTAGTTCGCTCGCAGTTTTCGCGATCGTGCTCGGGGGGATCAAGTCTTCGACGAGCGCTCCGCGACCGAAAACAGAGACGGCGTGTGTGTCGTGCCATCGAGAAAGGGCGGAGACACAGCCGCAGACTCCGATGGGGCGGGCCTCGGCGCTACAGGGAGCGAATCCGGTGCTGGAGGAGAATCCCAAGCTCATGGTGCGGAAGGGTCCCTACACTTACACGGTCGAGACGCACGGAGGCGAGAGCACGTATAGCGTGAGCGACGGCACGCGGACGATTACAGTGCCGATTCACTGGAATTTTGGCGCGGGTGCGCAGACCTGGATCCTCGAACACAACGGGAAGCGGTATGAGAGCGCGGTGAGTTATTATCCGTCAATTCGCGGGCTGGATTTTACGACGGGTGATGAGGATCTGAAGCCGCAGAATTTGGATGAAGCGATCGGGCGGGAGATATTCATGCCCGAGACGAAAGTCTGCTTCGGCTGTCATACGAGTAATTCACTCACGAATGGGAAACTGACGCTCGGATCGATGCGGCCTGGCGTGACCTGCGAACATTGTCATGCGGGGACAATGGAGCATCTGAGCGATGCGATCAACGGAGACGTCAGTGTCACTCCGCCCGATTTGAGAAAGCTAACGTCGGAAGACATCTCAAATTTCTGCGGGCAATGTCATCGGTCATGGGAGACGGTGGTGAGGAATCACTGGCGCGGCACACTGACCGTGCGTTTTCAGCCGTATCGGCTGGCGAACAGCAAATGCTTCGATGGGGCCGATGCGCGGATCAGCTGCATCGCGTGCCATGATCCGCACGTCAACATCGTGCGCGATGATGCGACTTACGATTCGAAGTGCCTGGCGTGCCACTCTAGCGCGCGGACGAATGCGGCTTCGGCTTCAGCGTTGCCTGGCGATCACGCGCAGATCTGTCCGGTTGCTAAATCCGGGTGCGTCAGCTGTCACATGCCGAAGGTGAAACTGCCGAACGGGCTGATGACGTTCACAGATCACGAGATACGGATCGTCAAGGCTGGCGAGCCCTTTCCGAACTGAGATTCGTCGTACTTTCCTTATAAATTCCAATCACGTGGTTGCGGACTTTTGGGTGAAGAATCTTGCCATTGGCCCGCACGAAGAGCACGCTGGATTCCTGCAGCGGCATGTGACAGTCGATGCAGTTTGAAGAAATCTTGTCGCCGAGCTTGGAATATTCGCCGCATTGCTTCACTTCGTGGCAGGTCAGACAACGAGGTGAGAACGCGGCGGCATCGCGCTGCGCGATGTGAACATCGTGACAGGTATTGCAGGTCAGCGTTGTGGTGGACTGGAAGCATTTGCTCTGGCGGAGCATTTGGACCTGATTGCCATGAACATCAACTGCATCTTCGGCGCTGACGTAGGGGATGTCGATGTAGTCGCGGAGGTCGTCGCCGGGCAAGAAAGATAAGGACGGACGGATTGGCGTGCCGTTGCCCGAATGACAGAGACCGCAGACGTCGAGCTGGCGGTCGCGCTCGAGTTTTGCGGGATTGACAATAGCTTCTGAAACTCCGGCCCGCAGGTGCGGAGTCTGGCGATGCAGGGCGACGTGCTCGCGTCCGGGACCGTGGCATTTTTCGCAGATGATGCCGAGTATCAGGCTGGTCTTTCTGTAGCGGTTGACCGGCGGCGGCATCCATTCGAAAGAGCTGGCGTGACACTCGAGGCAGCGGGGAATGATGTCTTTGTCGAAATGAGGCGAGCCGTCAGGATAGCTGGGGCTGTTGACCCAACTGTCGGTTTCGTTCCAGTAGGTGACCGGAAGTTGAAAGAGCAGGTCGCCTTTCCAAAAGAGGTAGCTTTGTCCTTTACGCGGCTCGCCGGCGACGATGTCAATACGCTCGGTGCGGGCGATCGTCTTGCCTGGGCCGGGATTTTCGATCGCACTCTGGTAGTAACCGTTCGGCCCTTCCGTCATTTCAAAATGGAGATAAGGATTGGAGGTGTGAAGGATGTTCGAGCCGGGAGAAAAATTGCCTTTCACGGTGCGGGAGCTCGGCCAGCTGGTAGCGAGGTGATGGGCTGTGCCGATGTAGGTCTTGGCTTCTTTCTCGTGGCAGGGAGCGCAGGCGCGATCTCCGACGTATTCAGAGCGTGGAGGTGGCTGGTCCGCGGAGGAACGCGCGGGTGGGTGAGGTGGCTGACTGCGGTCGTGGGGACTCCACAGCAGTACAAATAATAGAAAACAGAACTGCACTACTCAACCGAGAGAACGTCCGCCCCCAACGAAACTCCAACTCACTTTCTGACGCCCCAAATCCCCCGAGATCGCTTGCAGGCCGTGCAGTTGGTCTATTATGCTCAATTGGCTGAGAACTGTCACTTTTGAGGATCGCCGAGGAAATCATTGGCGCATCGATGCATTCCGGTCTGGTGAAGTCGGGTCTGATACTGGCGGCGATTCTGTCCGCCTCCCCTCTGGTTTTTGCCTGTAGCGCTCCCCCAGCTTTGGAATCAAAAGCGCGGTTTCACCCCGACGCCGACACTTATGTGCAAATCGGCGATTGGTTCGGCGATCACAAGCAATATGAGTGCGCGTTGGAGGCGTATGGAAAGGGGCTCAAGCTCGAGCCCGGCTCGGCGAAGCTTTATTATCTCGTCGGACTGACGCTTTATGCTTCGGGCCATCCGGATCAGGCGCTGCAGCCGCTGGCGAAATCGATCTATCTTTTGCCGGACGTATTGAAGCCGCATCTGCTGCTCGGTTCCGCGCTTGATCTGGTGGGGCGTCACAAGGAAGCACTAACCGAGTGGCAATCTGCGTTGCGCATCGATTCCCATTCGATCGAGGCTTTCGATGGACTCAGCAAATGCCTGATGGCGCAGGGCGATCCGAATTCCGCAATCGAGCTTCTGCGCGAAGGTCCGCATAGCGAACTGCTGACACTCGATCTCGCCATGGCCTATGGGAAGGTCAACCGACTGGAGGAGGCGGCAAATCTTTTGACGGAGGCTCTGAAGAAAAGTCCGTCATCGCTGCCGCTGACTTCCGCTCTGGTGACCGTGCTGGTGCGGCAGGTGCATTATCAGGACGCGGTTCATTTGGCCCAGAAGACGGCGAAGGAGCATCCCGGGAGTCTGGAGGCGAATCGACTGCTGGTGCGCGTGCTCGTGCTTGATGGCGATTCGGCGGAGGCGCGGCCGTTGGCAAAACGGCTGCTGGCGGCGCATCCGCACGATTTCGATTTCCTGTACTTGAACGGAATCCTCGAGAATCAGGAAGGGAAGTTCACCACGGCCTCTGCCCATTTGCAGGAGGCGGTCAAGCTGAATCCGAATTACTACAACGCCCGCTACAACCTGGGTGTGTCATTGCTGGAACTGAAAGACTATGCCGGAGCGCGCGAGCAACTCGAGCAAGCCCTGGCTCTGGGCGCGACGGAGCCTGAGGTGCGATTCAAGTACGCAACCGCGCTGAGAAATCTTGGGGAGATGGATCAAGCCAA
>DATEJO010000312.1:0-6030 GCA_035277905.1 Candidatus Sulfotelmatobacter sp. | reverse complement strand
TTGACCGCTGCTCGGATTTAGGCATCGTTTTTATCGGCCCCAATGGCGACGTGATGCGGCGCCTCGGCGACAAGATTTCCTCCAAGTTGCTGGCCGAACAAGCAGGTATTCCAGTTGCCCCCTGGAGTGGCGGCGCCGTCGAAACCGCAGCCGAGGCGCATCGCCATGCGGAGCGTTTGGGATATCCCGTGCTCCTCAAGGCCACGGCGGGAGGCGCCGGGCGCGGAATCCGTCGCGTCGACTGTGCGGAACAACTTTCTGAAGCCTTTGAGAGCGTCCGCGCCGAGGCTTTTGCCTGCTTTGGGAATCCCACGGTGTTTCTGGAAAAGGTACTGCATCGCACCTGCAGCTTTGAGGTACCGATCATCGCCGATCATTACGGAACAGTGTGGGCCGTTGGCGTACACGAGTGCACGATCCAGCACCATTCGCGGACACTTGTCGCCGAGACCCCCTCTCAAGCTCTCTCGCCGCAGCAGGATCGCTTCCTCCGCGACGCAGCAGTTCGCCTGAGTCGCATGGCCGGTTATGAGAACGCCGGAGCCGTAGAGTTTCTTTATCAGCCCGAGGGTGCCATCTTCTCTTTCATGGAAATGAATACTCGCCTGAGTTCAGGACACGGGCTTACCGAGTGCACGACCGGACTCGACCTGGTCAAACTGCAACTTCATGTCGCGCGCGGCGGGCGTCTTGAAGGCCAGTCGCCTGCCGTAATCGGTCATGCCATTCAGGTCTCGCTGAATGCGGAAGACGCCACCTTCCGTCCCACTCCCGGATTGATGGAACGGCTCCGGGCCCTTTCTGGACCCGGGATTCGCATCGATACCGGTGTTCTCGAAGGAGACGCTGTTCCGGCAGAGTTCGATCCCGGATTTGCCAAAATCAGTGCGTCTGGACGTGATCGTAAAGAAGCCCTCTCGCGGATGCAAAGAATCCTGCGCGAGAGCATCCTGGTGGTGAAAGACGGCGATTCCAACAAAGCATTTCTTGTCGCGCTGCTAAGTCGTCCGGAACTGCAGCGTGGCGACGTCGACACCGAGTGGCTGGGTCGTGTTGCGACCGAAGGCCGCTCTCCCGAACTTCACGCGGATTTGGCCTTGGTCGCCGCCGCAATCAAAGCCTACGAGGCAGACTTCGCAGTCGAGCAAACGCAGTTCTACGCGTCTGCTGTGCGGGGCCGACCACAAGTCAGAGGCGGTCTCGGGCGCGTAGTTGCTTTGCGCTATTGCGGCTGTTTGTATGCGCCAAAAATCTATCGTCTGGGTCCCAGCCAATATCGAGTGGATCTCGACGGAGTCAGCGTCAATGTTCGAATCGATCACTTAGGTCCTTTCGAGTGCTGGATTACTGCCTTTGAACAGCGATTCCATATTGTCTCTGTCGTGCAGGGCCGCACTTACCATATCGAAGTGGATGGCATCGCCTACTCGGTTCATCGCGATGATGGCGGCATGATCCACGCCCCCTCCCCGTCGGTCGTTGTTTCCATCGCAGTCAAGCCAGGCGACACCGTCCAGGTCGGAGATCGGTTGGCGATCCTGGAAGCCATGAAGATGGAAATGGAAGTCGTCGCGCCATTTTCAGGACAAGTCCGCCGCGTGCTGACCATCCCCAATGTGCAGGTAGATATGGGAGCCCCCCTTTTGCAGATCGATCCTGCTACCAGTCAGGCTGACAACGGCGAGGGAAAGCGGGTTGTTCTCAGAGCCTCTACCACGGTGACCAGCAAGGACGAAATGACGCCCGGACGGTGCCGCCAAAGCCTCGCCGAACTGCGCCAGTTTGTGTTGGGATTTGATGTAGAACTCGCGCGAACGGCGCGTCTGTTCTCGCAGTGGAGCCGCGCATGCCCGGCCGAAAGCGACGACTTAAGGCGGAGTGAAGAAGAGATCCTGGAGATCTTCGTCGATGTCTGCGCCCTGTTCCAACGGCAACCTGCCTGGGATGACCCTGCAGGCGGAGAGGGGTCGAGCTCCGAAATCTATCTCTTTTCCTATTTGCGCACTATCGAGACCCATGGCGAGGGCTTGCCTCCCGCCTTCGTCGATGCCCTTCGTCGGGCCTTATCCCATTACAACGTGACCACGCTGGACCGCTCGCCTCAACTGGAAGAGAGTTTGTTCTGGATCTACAAATCACACCAGAGAATGGAGCAGCTTGTTGCGCCAATCATCGTTTTGTTGGAAAGGCGCTTGCAGCATATTGGCGTCTTACTGCCCTATGCGGACGATTCCTTCCGGTCTCTCCTCGATCGTCTGACTTGCCTAACCGACGGGGTATTCCCGGCAGTCAGCGACATGGCGAGAGAAGTACGCTACCGCTATTTTGACAAGCCCTTGTTCGAACGCGCGCGGAAAGAAGTTTACGCGCACGTCGAGGACCAGCTCAGGTATTTAACTGCGAATCCTGAGGCATCCGACCGGCGCGAACGCGTGAGAACCCTCGTGGAATGTCCGCAGCCGCTGGTTAGTTTGTTCACGCCTCGGTTCGCTACGTCAGCGGCCTCCCTGCGCCAATTGATGTTGGAAGTGTTGACGTTGCGCTACTACCGGATACGGATGTTAATGGACTTCCGGTCGTCAACCATTGCTGGATATTGCTACACAAGTGCCGAATACGACCACGAAGGGAAACGGATTCATGTCTTCGCGACTCATGCTGAATACTCTCGAATGACCGAGGCAGCGCGCGGCTTGGCGCCCCTCATTGATCAAGTGCCCGAAGATCACGACGTGGTCATCGACTTCTACCTCAGTCATACCGGGCACGCAGAAGATGTCGAGACCTATCAACAGCAGGTCCTTTCCATGCTGCAGCAAGCCTGTTTTTCACGGCCCCTCCGTCGCGTGGTGGCGGTGGTGGGCGGCTCGGGACTCAGCGAACAAACGAATACGGTGCAGCACTTTACATACCGGCCTTCGAATGGCACCTACGAGGAAGAAAAGCTATACCGGGGCATCCACCCCATGATCGGAAAGCGCCTTCATCTCTGGAGACTCAACAATTTCCACATTGAGCGTATGCCTTCGGTCGAAGACGTCTACCTGATACGCGGTGTCGCCCGTGACAACCCGAAAGACGAGCGCCTGTTTGCTTGCGCGGAAGTACGTGACGTCACGCCCGTCCGGGATAAGAGCGGTCGTGTTCTGCACCTCCCCCAATTGGAGCGCATGTTTGCCGAAGCCCTCGCCGCGATTCGAATGGTGCAATCGCGTCGTAAGCCGCACGAGCGTCTTTATTGGAATCGCATTCTGCTATACGTTTGGCCGCCACTTCATCTAAAGCCGGACGAACTGAATGACATCGTGCACCGTCTGGTTCCGGCAACGGAAGGTTTGGGACTGGAACAGGTCGTCGTACGCGCCCGTATTCCCAACCCTGAGACCGGAGAACTGCGCGATATGGTGGTACGCATATCTTCTCCCGCCGGCAGTGGCTTGCTCATTACGTTCCGCCCCGCCACGAAGCTGCAACCTATCCGTTCGCTGAGCTCCTACGAACAAAAGGTGGTGCGCATGCGGCAGCGCGGGCTCATTTATCCCTACGAAATCGTCAAGATGCTCACACCGGCTCAGGACGACACCCAGGCAGAGTTTCCACCCGGAGAGTTCGTTGAGCATGACTTGGACTCGGTGGGAAATCTTGTTCCGGTAGACCGTGCTTACGGTGAAAACAGAGCGAACATTGTTGCAGGCATCATCCGCAACTTTACGCCTGAGTATCCCGAAGGCATGACGCGAGTCATTCTTCTCGGAGATCCCAGCAAAGACCTTGGTGCGCTTGCCGAGCCGGAATGCCGGCGAATTATGGCGGCTCTGGATCTTGCCGAACAGAAGAAAATTCCCCTGGAATGGTTTCCGATCTCCGCCGGGGCGAAGATCTCGATGGAGAGCGGCGTCGAAAATATGGACTGGATTGCCCGTGTCCTGCGTCGGTTGGTCGAGTTTACGCAAGCCGGTGGGGAAGTGAATCTGCTGGTGAACGGCATTAATGTAGGCGCCCAGCCTTACTGGAACGCGGAAGCCACTATGCTCATGCATACCCGCGGCATCCTGGTCATGACTCCCAAAGCTGCGATGGTGCTCACCGGGAAACGCGCCCTCGAGTACTCCGGTAGCATCTCCGCCGAGGACAACCAGGGCATCGGCGGATATGACCGCATTATGGGCCTCAATGGACAGGCGCAATATTTTGCCCGGGATATCGATGAGGCCTGCCAGATCTTATTGCGCCACTACAAGCACACCTACGTCGCGCCTGGCGAGCGGTTCCCACGCCGCGCTGCCACAACCGATCCGATCGATCGCGACGTTTGCGACTATCCGCACAAGCTTGGGGAAGCTGGCTTCAGTCGTGTTGGTGACATCTTTTCTAATGAAACCAATCCCAGCCGTAAGAAGTCCTTCGACATTCGCAAGGTGATGATGGCCGTGGTCGATCAGGACCATTCCCCATTAGAGCGCTGGTCGGGCATGCGCGGCGGCGAAACGGCGGTCATCTGGGACGCGCATTTAGGGGGCTACCCGGCGTGCCTGATCGGTATTGAATCCCGACGCATCCCCAGGCTGGGATTTGTTCCCGCGGACGGCCCCGACTTTTGGACCTCGGGAACCCTGTTTCCGCTCTCTTCCAAGAAAGTCGCGCGAGCCATCAATGCCGCCAGCAACAATCGCCCGCTGGTCCTGCTGGCGAACCTTACGGGCTTCGACGGCTCTCCTGATTCGATGCGCAAGCTGCAACTCGAGTATGGCGCGGAGATTGGAAGAGCCGTGGTCAATTTCAAAGGTCCCATGATCTTTTGTGTGATCTCGCGCTATCACGGCGGCGCTTACGTTGTTTTTTCCCAAGCCCTGAACGAACAACTCGAGGTGGTCGCCCTGGAAGGAACCTACGCTTCGGTCATCGGGGGAGCCCCGGCAGCGGCTGTGGTCTTCGCCGGCGAAGTTGAGGGTAGGGCTCGAAAAGACGAGCGCATCATGGCGCTGAATCAGGCGATCGCGCAAGCCACCGGCAGCGAAAAGGACCGTTTGCGGGCCCGGCTCGACGAGCTTTTCAAAGTCGTACATTCCGAAAAACTTGGTGAGGTTGCCGATGAATTTGATCACATCCACAGCGTGCAGCGCGCGCTGAAGGTAGGAGCGATCCGCGGAATTATTCCACCCGCCACGCTTCGTTTGTATCTTGTCGAGGCGATCGCACGTGCGGTGGGCAGGGAATGCGCTTCTGACAAATCGAAGCTTGTCGAGCAGGAGAAAGTAAGCAGCGCGGCGTGATGAGCCGGGATTGCTGTGAGTTCATCCTCTGATCGCCTCCCGCACAAGGTCATGATTGACGTCTATTGGTTCGAACAAACGCTGGCGGACGTGCCCCGCACGAATGATTGGCTCAGTGCGCGAGAACGCGATCGCTTGAGCAATTTGCGGTTTGTGAAACGCCGCGCGGACTGGCGACTGGGTCGCTGGACGGCAAAGAATGCCGTAGCGGCCTACCTCCTTTACCCTTCTAGAAGGTTTCAGGACATCGAGATTTGGCCTAGCTCGTCCGGGGCTCCCACCGTCTTTATTGCGAACCGGCGCTCAGCGTTCGAAATTTCACTGACCCATCGTGCAGGTCGCGCTGCGTGTGCCGTAGCGACATCTCAAATCCCGATCGGTTGCGATCTCGAACTGGTGGAGCCTCGAAGTTCAAATTTCATCGACGATTATTTTGTGGCGGAGGAGCGCCAGATATTGATGAGGGTTGGGCAAGACAATCGCGATTGGTTCGCGGCTCTGCTGTGGAGCGCAAAGGAAAGTGCGCTTAAGGCGCTCCAGATCGGCCTCCGCCTGGATACGCGTTGCTTGACCGTGAAGCTGAATTCATCGCTGGAAACCCTGATCGATACTTCGCTCTCAGGCCCCCGTAACTGGCTGCCACTCGAGATACGCTGCACCAACGAGCGCACTCTGCATGGCTGGTGGCAACTGAACGGTGTGTTTGTACGAACGGTAGTCGCAGTTCACGCGCCCGCGCCGCCAATCCGCTTAGACA
>DATEJO010000311.1:0-7628 GCA_035277905.1 Candidatus Sulfotelmatobacter sp. | reverse complement strand
CACCCCCGCCGCATTCAACCCGGCTACCACCGCGATCGTCTTCCACGCATACTCCGCCGGATTTGGCACATCGATCACCGGAAACACCGACAACACGACGAAGAGCAGCGTCACCACAAATCCCGAAAGGGCCGCCAGCTTCATCCCCAGACTCGTCTGCACTCCCAGCTTTCGTCCACGCACCAGCGGAATTGCAAACATCACCAGATACACGAGTCCATACAGCGTGAAGCCCCAGATCTGGATCAGCGAAAACGCCTCTTCCTGATTCACGCCGGCCAATGCGATTACGCACGCGATCAACGTCGCGACTGCGGCAAACATCACCGAATTCAGCGGCGTTCGAAATTTCGGATGCAGCCGGGTGAACCACTCCGGCACGATTCCTTCCCATCCGGCGACCATCGGCAGACGTGCGCTGCCCGCGAACGTCAGGCATCCCGTGCAAAACACGTTGCTGAACAGCAGCAGAATCGTGATCGGCGCAATGATCCTTGCCACCCGCGATGACTGCAGCGCGAGGCTCAGCGCCTGCGGCACCGGCCCGATCAGATTGATCTCTGAGGCCGGCACGAACGCCATGATCGCGCTGGTTCCGAAAATGTAGAGCGCGCCAATGATCGGAGCCGAAATCAAAACCGATCTCCGGATCGTGCGCGCGGGATTGCGGCACTCCCCGGCAAGGATCGCGACGAATTCGAAGCCGCACAGAGCGCCGAACGTCATCTTGCTGAAGATGCTGACGCTTAGCAGCGTAGGCGGAGGAACCGCCAGCGGCAGCGCCTTCGCCGCCGAATCTCCGGGAATCCAATGCCGCGACGCGGCCAGCGCGATCAACAATCCCAGCGCAAAGACAGTCAGCAAGCCGCCGGCATTAATCACCCACTTGCCAATCTTCAAGCCGAGAGCCGTAATCACGACCAGCGCTCCAACGAACAACACCGAAGCCGCCATCGTCGCGGTCTTGCTGGCGATCATCCATTGTGCCGTGTCGCCAAAAGCGAAGGCGACGTATGTGATCAGCACGAACCCGTATTCGCCGACCAGTAGGATGATGTAAAGCCAAAGATTCCACGCAACCAGAAATCCGACGCCATCATTGAAGCTCAGCCGCGCCCATTCATAGAGCCCGCCTTCGAGAGGCATGCGGTCGTTCAAAAACGTCACAACGAACGCCAGCGGGATGAAGAACAGGGCAATGCCCGTCAGCCAAAGCAAACTGTGGGCCGGGCCCGCCTTGGTCGCCGCCCCAAAGAACTCGAGCGTGATCATGTAGGCGATCTGGGCGAGCGCCAGATCCAGCGTGCCGAGTTCTCTGCGCAGTTCCCCTTCGTGGCTGCGCACGCGGCTTTCCGCCGCCAGCAGAATGTCTTCGCCGGTAGAAATGGTTCGTGGCTCCCCGCGGCTCAGGCCAGCTTGGTCTTCTTATACTTGTCGAACTTCGCCAGGAACCGGTCGATATCTTTCCGCTGGATGTAATACGGCGTCGAGAGCCGCAGTTTGTGCGGATCGCCCCCGCGAATCCGGATCTTCTGCGTGCTCCACAGCCACTTCTCCAGATCCATGCGGTCCACCGGCGGCACCAGCACGCTGACGATTCCGCAACGCAGCGCGGCATCCGGCGATGTCCAAGACTCCGCGCCCCGTTTCATCATCTCGGCATGGATGTAATCGGCGAGTTGCCGATGGCGCCGCTCAATGCGCTCCATCCCGATTTCATTCGCCAACTTGATCGACGCCCGCAGTCCCCACAATGCCGGCACATTTGAGCTTCCAATCCTCTGGAAGCGTTCCGCGCGAATCTGTGGTTCGTCCCATCCTTCGGTCGCGATCGTGTTCCACAAGCGATCGATGACCTCATCGCGCACATAAAGGAATCCCGACCCCTTCGTTGCCATCAGCCATTTGTGCGGACTCGACGAATAGATGTCGCACCCCAGTTCGTGCACGTTGAGCCGCATCATGCCCGGCACGTGCGCACCATCGACCGCCGACAAGATTCCCTTCGATCGCGCCAGCGCCGCCAGTTCCTTTACCGGCAGCACCACTCCCGAGAAAGTTGTGATCTGGCTGAAGAACATCACGCGCGTGCGCGGCGTGATTGCATCGTTGAACTGGTTCAGCACCTGCGCCGTGTCTTTCACCGGACGCCCGAGCGTCACCTTCTTGACGACAATGCCGTAGCGTTTCGCCTTCAGATTCCACGGACCTTCGCCGCCCGGGTGCTCCTGATCCGTCATCAAGACTTCATCGCCCGGCTTCATGTCGATGCCGTTTGCGATGTAGCTGTTTGCCTCGGTCGCGTTGCGCAACAGCGCGATCTCGTCACGCTTACATCCAACAAATTCCGCCAGCGGATCGCGAAATTCGTTCCACGCCGCGTATCCCCAGATCGGATAATCCTCGGGATCCTGCTGGTCCATCTTCTCGGTCGTGTTGTATCCGTCAAAGATCGCGCGCAGCACCGGGGCCGGGCTCGACCCGACTGTTCCGTTGTTCAAATAAATTTCGTCTTCGGGAATGATGAATTGCTTTCGCAGTTCCGCCCAGTAAGCGTCCTCGTTTTTGTCGAGCAAGGAGTGCGAAGGCAGCGGCGGAATTTTCTCCAGCTGTGCGAACAGGTTCCCGCGCAGGGCAACAGAAGCGGCGATTCCACTTGCGGCAGTAGACAGGAAACGACGGCGGTCAAGCATGACACACCTCCGGACTCGCCGAACGTTATATCACGTCATGTCATGCATGCAGCGAAACTGCGCGGAAGCGCAGGATTCACAAGTGGCTGACCTTAGTGTGACTTCGTGCCCTTTGTGGTTTGCTTCTTTCGCACCACGAGTCACGACTCAGGACTATCTAAAAACTCGGCAGCCCAAATTTCGACGCGATGAATGTCAGCCCTTTCACGCCCGAAAATCCCACAAGCAGCGCGACGAACAAAACGCTGAGCTGATTGTGCAGAAACGGAGTCTCCACCTTCGGCAATCCCACGATCACGTAAGCCCAACTCCCCACCAGTCCAACGATCAGTCCGGTGACAATTCTCACCCACAACTTTCCGGCCGAACTGATCCACGACGCCAATCCGCCCAGGAATCCTCCGAACAGGCTCGCGCACAGTACTCCGAAGAACGTAATCGTAATCTCCGATTTGAATGGCGGATATCCCGGCGTAAAGACCTGCACGGTTGACGATCCAAAGTAGTTTGGAATCAGGATGGTCGACGAATCGAATCCGCCGGGTTGCACCACCGTTTGCAGCGGCTTCAAGTTCAGGACAGCGCTGTCGGCGCTGAAATGCACCTCGCGCTGATCGCTCAGCCGCACCGGCCCGTTCGGTCCTACAAAGCGGGCAATCAGACCAAAGCTGTCGACAATCGTGATGCTCTTGGGCGCATTTGCAAACTCGATTCCCGTGATGTTGTCGGTGAACTTGTGCACGACCTGGTGCGGATCTCCCCCGCCCGGCCGCTCCGTGAACGTGTAGCCCGGAGGATCAGCCGCCGTCAGTGTCGCGGCAGCGATTGGATATTGCGACGTCCAGCACGCCGCGCCCACCGCCGCCCCTCTATGAATGACGATCGGGTTGTTGTCAAGGTTGCCATTACTCGGGCTTAGCCAGATCTCGATGTCGCGGTCCAGATCCACGGGAGCAACGTAGAAAATCTGAACTCGGGCACAGGTCGTGCCGTCCGCCCGCGTGCCGCCGTTCGCATCTTCGCCGGAAACAGTCAGCATTAACTGTCCGGCCGTTGTCGCAGCCGGAGTTCCTGCCGGAGTACTTCCCGCCGGAACCGGAGCCTGCGGCGGCGCGTATGCCGCAAAGATCAGCCTCGCCCGCCGTTGCACAGGGAAGTCGTACAACCACGCTCCCGATCCCTTCGCCGGATTTTTCTTCTTCGCAGCCTGCTTGGGCTTGCCTGGGGCCTTGATCTCTTCCTTCTCCTTCGGAGGCCGCACCAGAACGAAATTCGACCCGCCGATCAATTCCTGATCCGTTTGCGCGACGGTGAGTTTCGCCACGCCGGCTTCATTCGCCGGAATGCTGATCTGCTTTGCGCTCTCGCCCTGGGCGAAGTTCACCGAGAAGGTGTTGGTCTGCCCCGAGGGTTGTTGCACCTTGACCTCTGCCGTGAAGTTCCTATGCGCGGCCGCCGGACGCCCGTTCGCATCCAGCAACTGCACATGCAAGGGAAGATCGGCTCCCAACTCATTCTGCAAGTTAACCGGAGTCACGTCGATCTTGCTCGGAGGCGCTGTCGACCCGTTCTGCGCCGAAACCGCCGCCGATAACACCGCAAACTGCAAATAGACGAATACGAGCGCAACCGCAACTTTCTTCATACACGCCTCCCCGCCTGCGCCGCGTCGCAGCCAGACACTGCCCGGCGCAAATGAGATCGCGTTCCGGGCACACTTGAAATGGGATGGGGGAACGCCAGCAGTCTCGTCCTAAGTCTCAGTCCTGCGTCAGAAATCGTGTTTTTGTTCGGATTTTGGAACAGCCAGTTGCCCACGGCCAGAGGATAACCCAAGCGGCGTTAGTCATTGGGAGCAAATCCAAAGGCTCCCCTGACCGAAACGGATCTCGCATGGACTCCTTACCACTTCAACCATGCAAGTTCCTTCATCTTGACGCACCCCGCGCAATCGACCAAAGATGGAATCGGTTTGCGGCCCGGTAATACTCAGTTTTTTCGCTTTCTCCCCCGGTACGTGGTCGGTGTTCTGACCGTCATTTCCGTTCGCAGCTCCTCTGATTGGAGTAGAAATCCATGCCTGGCATCTGGAATCCCCTGCGTCGATTCATTTCTGTCTTGAAGCTCGCCATCCTCTGCTCCGCCGTGACCCTCTGTGCGTCAGCCCAGGTCGTGACGTATCACAACGACAACTCCCGCACCGGCCAGAACCTCAACGAAACCACGCTCACGCTGAGCAACGTCAACTCTACCCAGTTCGGCAGACTCTTCTCCCATACGGTTGACGGATTCATCTACTCCCAACCGCTCTATGTGCCCAGCGTCAAAATCGGGAGCAACACTCACAATGTCGTTTTCGTCGCCACGATGAATGACTCCGTCTATGCCTTCGACGCCGACAGCAACTCTGGAAGCAACGCCAGTCCGCTCTGGAAGGTCAACTTCACCAATCCGGCCAAGGGCATCACGACTGTCTCGACCAGCGATGTAAATTGCAGCGACTTGATCACCACCGAAATCGGCATTATGGGCACTCCCGTCATCGACACGGCCAACAGCACGCTTTATGTCATTGCCCGAACAAAAGAATCGGGGGTCTTCTATCAACGCCTGCACGCGCTCGACATCACCAGCGGAGCCGAAAAATTCGGCGGCCCCGTCGTCATCAGCGCCTCCGTCAGCGGAACCGGCAAGGGAAGCGTCAACGGCATGATCAGCTTCAATTCCCAGATCCAAAACCAGCGCGCCGCGCTCTTGCTTCAGAACGGGCTCGTCTACATTGCCTGGGGATCGCACTGCGACAAAGGTGCCTATCACGGCTGGCTGATGGCGTATGACGAGACGACCCTCGCGCAGAAAGCTGCCTGGGTTACGACTGCCAATGGTTCCGAAGGCGCAATTTGGCAGGCTGGATCAGGCCCGGCCGGCGATGCCTCGTTCAACACGTTCTTCGCCGTCGCCAACGGCACCTTCGACGTCAACACCGGCGGCAAGGATTACGGCCAGGCTCTCCTGAAACTTGCGCCGCCCGCCAACAACACCTTCGCTGTCTCCGATTATTTCGAGCCCTACGATGGCACCAATCTCGACTCCGGCGACCATGACATCGGCTCCGGCGGCGTTCTCTTGCTGCCCGACCAGACCGGAGGCCCCCACGTCCACCTTCTGGTCCAAGGCGACAAGGTCGGCAACATTTATCTGGTCAACCGCGACAACATGGGGCACTACAACTCTTCCAATAACAACGAGATCGTCCAATACCTCGCCGCTGTCGACAAGGGCATGTGGAACTCGCCCGCATGGTGGAACAACCACGTCTACTTCGGCGCCAGCAGCGACGTCCTGAAGGCGTTTACCTTCAACACCGGCACCGGCCTGCTTTCGACCACTCCCAGTTCTGAGACCGCCAAGTCCTTTGGATACCCTGGTACCACCCCCTCCATCTCAGCGAACCAAACCAGCAACGCCATCCTCTGGACGCTCAACAATTCGGGATACAAAACCAGCGGAAATGCCGTCCTCCACGCCTACAACGCTACGAATCTGGGGATCGAGCTCTACAACAGCAGCCAGAAGTCCAGCCGCGACAGCGCCGGGCCAGCCGTAAAGTTCACCGTGCCCACCATCGCGAACGGCAAGGTCTATGTCGGGACCCAAACCAAACTGGTGGTATACGGCCTCCTCTAGGGGGGACACAAAAAGACCGCGTCAGGACAGCCGCCTCGGCTGTCCGCCAGGCTCCTTGAGGAGATCTGTCATGGTGAGCGAGGATTGAGCTTCGCGGAGGCGAAGCTCAACCGCAGTCGAACCATCTCTACCCGTTCAAACAAGCCAAAACTTACCTTCCTAGCCGCCTCAGACCGACTCTTTTCCTCCCCTCCGGATAACCCCGACAGGGCCGGTAGCGTCTAACCTACACGGCTCAGATTAGGGGCCAGGTGTCTCCCTACCCGGCGTATAATCAGGCTCAAGGAGTACCCTATGAAATTCCGATCGCTGGCAATCGCGCTAGGATTGGCGGCATTCAGCGCAGGGCCCTGGATGGTCGCGCAAACCACGACCCCCGGGCAGAATCCGCCCTCGACGCAGGCTCCAGGCAGTGATCCCGATCAGGGTCAACCCAAAGCAGGCGACGTTCAAAACGCACCCAAGCAGAAGCCCGCGGCACTCCCCACGCAACAGGACGATCAGATCAAGCACGACGGCGGCAAGACCGATATTGACGCAGTTGGCAACCGCAACGTCGGTTGCGGACGCGGCGTTGGGAACTGGTACTCCGTGGAGAAGCAGGTTGCAGCAGGCCGTCAGTACGCGCAGCAGATCGAATCCCAGATCAAGCTGATCAACGATCCTGTGATCACCGAGTACGTGAACCGCATCGGCCAGAACCTGGTTCGCAACTCCGACGCGCAGGTTCCGTTCACCATCAAAGTCATCGACTCCGACGTTGTGAACGCGATGGCCCTGCCCGGCGGATTCTTCTACGTAAATTCGGGCCTGATCCTCGCGGCCGATGAAGAAGCTGAAATGGCCGGCGTGATGGCGCACGAGATCGCCCACGTGGCCGCCTGCCACTACGCCCGCGAAATGACCCGCGCCAACCTCCTGCAGATCGCATCCTTGCCCGCCATCTTCATGGGCGGCGCGATCGGATACGGCATCTACGAAGGTATGGGCCTCGGTATTCCGCTAACCTTCCTGCACTTCTCGCGCGCATTCGAAGCCGAAGCCGACTATCTTGGCATCGAGTACATGTACCGCGCCGGATACGATCCTTCCGCCTTCGTCTCCTTCTTCGAAAAGATTCAGGCGATGGAGAAGAAGAAACCGGGCACTCTGTCGAAAGCCTTCGACACGCACCCGCAGACGCCGGACCGCATCGAAAAATCCCAGGAAGAGATCCGCAAAATTCTTCCCGCCAAGGCCGAGTACATC
>DATEJO010000310.1:0-2270 GCA_035277905.1 Candidatus Sulfotelmatobacter sp. | reverse complement strand
GTGCTGAGAATGATGGTGTGCTCGCCGGCGAGATCTTTGATCAGTTCCCGGGTCTCGTTGATCTGCTTGGGATCGAGTCCGGAAGTGGGCTCGTCGAGGATCAGGACGTCGGGGTTGTGAATGATGGCCTGGGCGAGTCCGACGCGCTGACGGTAGCCTTTGGAGAGCTTGCCGATGAGTTTCTTCTTGACGTCGGCGACGGCGCAGCGCTCGATGACGTAGTCGACGCGCTTCTGCAGCTTGGCGCCGGAGAGCCCCTTGAGGCGGCCGACGAATTTGAGGTACTCGCCGGTGTACATTTCCGGGTAAATCGGGGGCGTTTCGGGCAAGTATCCGATGTGCTTCTTGACGTCCATGGGATGTTCGAGGATGTCGAAGCCGGCGACCTGGGCGGTTCCGGCCGATGGAGGCAGGAAGCAGGTCAGCATGCGCATGGTGGTGGTCTTGCCGGCGCCGTTCGGACCAAGGAATCCAACGATTTGGCCTTTGGCAACTTCGAAGGAGATTTGGTCGACGGCAGTCGTGTGTGCGTACCGCTTGGTAAGGTCTTTGACTGAAATCATAGGCAGTTATTGGCAACAGTGAGAAGACTCAACTGTCGGATCCCCAACCACGCCGGAGCGGCGCGGCAAGAAGAAATTATCTTAAAAGGCGAATAAACAACGTGTCAATTTTGCCCTGACCGTGGCTTGTGTTGTTGTGCGAACGAGACCGCGAAGGGCGCGGAGCCGCACGAAGGAAATGCTGATGCCTCCGCCTTCGTGGCTGCTCTTAAGGAATTAAGATTCGCGGGAAGTTGGTTTTCGTTGTATGGAGGAGGGAAAGTTTGCGCGAATTTCTTCGTTAAGCGAGCGCGCGGGCATTGCGGGCCTTTCAGATGGCGTGGTGGACGATTGGACGTCGAGAAACTTGGTCCTTTTCGTCAGATGTATCCCACAAAAGATTGTTGGAAAAAGGCTTAATTACCCTTACATTATCGATATGGCAAAAACAGAGTCGCGGAATTCTGCGCTATCCGTGTGTGTGGTTGTCCTAGCAATCTCTTTATGGTTTCTTCCGGCGTGTGGAGGGTCGGGCTCGGGCGGCAACGGCGGAGGCGGCAACGGAAATCCTCCGGCGACGCCGACGGGATTGGCGGCGACTGCGGGGAATCAGCAGGTGAGCTTGACCTGGACTGCGAGCGCGACGGCGACTTCGTATCACGTGAAGCGCGGGACGACCACAGGCGGGCCGTACACGACGGCGGGAAGTCCGACGACAACGAGCTACACGGACTCCGGGCTGACGAACGGGACGGCTTATTACTACGTCGTATCGGCGGTAAACGCGAACGGTGAGAGCGGGAATTCGAGTGAAGTGTCGGCGACGCCGGTGGCCGCGAGTACGAGTGTGCAGGCGACGATCAACGTGCTGGCGAACCGGCACACGATCAGCCCGTACATCTATGGGGGATCTTTTCCGGCGAGTAAGTCCGCGATCACCGACAGCGGAACGACGGTTGTGCGATGGGGCGGGAATGCGGCGTCCACCTACAACTGGCAGTTGTTCACCGATAATGCCGACAATGATTATTACTTCGAGGACTTCAGTTTTTATGGACTCGGTGGAGGCAACGGCACGGCCGGGACAGACGGTGACTCAAGACAGTTCATTACGGATGTGAAGGCGGCGGGCAGCGCTCCTCTGATGACGATGGTGATGCTGCCGTGGGTGGCGCAGAGCGCGGAGACAGGGGCCGGAGGAAATCAGCATTGGAGTTTTCCACTGTCCGAGTATCCGAACCAGTGCGCGTTCGATCCTTTTAATAACGATGCTGGAAATGGGATTGTGGCGGGGACCTGCAACAGTTCGAGTCCGACGTATATCACCGCTACTGCTGCCGACTTGAACCGAACTTATTTTCCGCTGCTGGACGATCACACGCAGAGTTGTTCTGCCGGGTCGAGTTGCTTGTACCGGAGCGATTGGGCGGCAGCGCTGGCGACGGCGTTTGGAAGCGGAACGTGCGCGGTGCCGTATTCGACGATCACGTCATGTCATTTCTACGATATGGACAATGAGATCGACATATGGGGCGGAACGCATCGGGATGTGCATCCGAATCCGTCGGGATATGACGAACTGTCGACGACGTATCTGACGGAGGCGCGCAATTTGAAGACGTGGGATCCGCAGGCGGTGCGGTTGGGCCCGGTGAGTTGCTGCTGGTGGTTTTACTGGAACGGGGCAAACGGTAACGACAAAGCGGCGCACGCGGGGATCGATTTTCT
>DATEJO010000309.1:0-3663 GCA_035277905.1 Candidatus Sulfotelmatobacter sp. | reverse complement strand
CCGTACAAGGGCGTCACCTTGGATGCAAAGGGGAATCTCTATGGCACCGCCGTGGCAGGAGGCGGCGGATCCTGCGAGGGTGGCTGCGGAGTCGTATACAAGCTGACGAAGTCGGGGTCCGCATGGACCCAAAGCGTGCTGCACACTTTCACCGGTGGAGCGGATGGATCTGGCCCGGGGAGTCCAGTCGCTTTCGACAGCAAAGGCAATATTTACGGAACGACGCCGACTGGAGGCTCAATCGGAGCAGGAGTGGTCTACCGGCTGAAGCCGGCGTCCGGTGGCGGGTGGACATTCAAAGTCATTCACACCTTCACTGGCGGAACCGATGGGAATGGCGGTTCCGCGGGCCGCTTGCTGATTGATGCTGCCGGCAACATCTATGGCGTATGCACGGTCGGCGGCCCCAAAGGTTTCGGCAATGTATACGAGATGAGCCCCAGCGGAAGTAACTGGACCTTCAAGACCCTCTACTCCTTCAAAGATCAGCCGGACGGCGCCTCTCCCTATGGCAGCGTTGTCTTTGACCAGTCCGGAAATCTTTTCGGCACCACTTACTACGCGGGAGCCAACGACCTCGGCACAGTCTTCAAACTCACTCACAATTCCAATGGGAGCTGGACGGAAAGCGTCCTTTATAGCTTTAAGGGAGGATCGGACGGCGCCAGCCCCATCAGCAGCCTCGTCGCCGACTCTGCGGGAAACTTCTACGGAACAACGAGCGACGGCGGGGCAAGCTCGTGCTTATGCGGAGTAATCTTCAAAATGACGAAGGGATCCTCAGGAAAGTGGACCGAGAGTGTGGTCTATCGCTTCCCCGGCACTCCCAGCCCTGGTTTCGCCTACAACGGCATGATCGCGGATTCGACGGCTTCTCATTTTTACGGTGCAACCGTCCATGGTGGCTCCGACAACGACGGCACCGTCTACGAATTCACGCCGTAAAAATCCGCGGCTTTCGCCCCGCTCGTCCATGGTGGTCCACTGCCGCTTGGTGGCCGGTGATGACGTTGTCAAGGATGCCGTAGACCTCGAACGCAAACTGCTTGATCTTTAATCCCAGGGGTTCATGATGCGGGCAGAAATGTCGCCAAAGTGAGCTACGTTGCGAGTGGCCAACGCGGCCTTGTGGGCAAGAACGATTCCAGCAATCATCGTGTCGCGTAACTCTCCCACCCTGCCAACTTTTTGTCGCGTCGCCGTAAGATTGGCGGCCTGCCGGGCCGCCTCTTCATTGAAAACCGAAACTCGGTGCTGGATTTCGTCGAGGAGATGTTCGAATTCATCAGAGAGAGTCGTCTTTCTCTTTCCGGGCGGCATGACCTGCAAACCAGCTTGAATTTCAAAGACAGTAATTGACGTAGTCCAGATCGAACCTTCAGGCTGGTGATCAAGCCACTGGGTTACCTTGGCATCCGGGATGTCCCGCATCAGTGCAGAAACCACGTTCGTGTCGAGGATGATCATTTTTCATCATCAAACGTGGCGGGCTTTACCGGATATCCACGGAATTCCGGGATGTCAAAGTCAATTCCTTTGCCTTTGAACAGTGCGGCGATACGAGTGCCCAGCCCCGGCGCCGGCGGACTTGGATCGTTCACCGCACTCCGCAGAATTTCCCGCACTTCTTCTTCCATGCTGCGCCCATGGCGTTCGGCACGGCGCTGCAAGCGGGATTTGACGGACTGTTCCAGGTTACGGACTACGAGCTGAGCCATAGTGATATCATGATATCACTCATAGCAGGCGAGACGCAATCACTTCGCTTGCGCCTGGCCGGCGGCCTGCACCAGCTGCTCGATAGGCGCAGTCACCTGCAGCAGCAATCCGGCGACCGGCTTCTTCGCAATCTCGATCACAGCCAATTGCTGCGCCCGAGCCAGATCGGGCTCGGTTTGCCCCTGATCGAGATAATTGAGCGCGTCGAGACCGGCCGAGCTCAGCATCGATAGGTTCTGCGAGATCGGAACATCCTCCTGCAGAAGAGATGATCCTTCGAGCTGCGCATGCAGCTTCGGATCGTTTTTGCTCCACAGAGTGAGGTATCTGCGGATCTGCTCCTCGGCCGCCTTGTCCTGGTATCCGCTATGAAGATACTTGTCGACGAGTTCTCCGAATTCCCGCGCCGTATCGCTCTCGGGATATGCCGCATCGATCAACCGATTCAGCGGCGCGTGGAAATCGATCGGGCCTTTTTCGTCACTCCAGCGGTTGTAATCTTTGACGGGCTCGACCACATTCGCCAGCGTGCGTAATGAGGAGATATCGCCAGTTCCGGCCATGCGTTGCAGCATCCGTTCGCGAGCCGTGTTGTGCATCAAGCCGAACGATTCCAGTTCCAGACTGACCGCCCGCAGGCGTGTGTACATCGAGTTCACGTCAGTGACATTCTGCGGAGACCACAAGCGTTCGGCGACGACAGCATTCCGCGGCCAGATGTGCGAATCGACATTTTCCGGTGTCACCCACTCCGCCCACTGGCACGACTCGCCGCCAAGAATCAGCGCCTTTTGCTCAGGCGTAAGGTTCGCGGCAGCGCCGCTCATCGGATCGACCGCATAGTGCCGCGACGCCGGCCACATCAGGTCGAGGTAGTATCCGTAAGAAAGCAGCCCCCGATATCCCTGCTGCGCTGCAATCGCCAGAGACTGCTGCCCACGCCACGATTGCACCACGATATTCTTCGGCAGATCCGGATGCAGGATCTCGTCCCATCCCACCATGATCTTGTGATTCTTCGCGACAATCTTCTCCAGGCGCTGGTTGAAGTACGCCTGCAGATCCTGATTGTTCTTCATCCCGTGGGCTTGTTTGAATTCCTGAATCTTCGGATTCGCGTCCCACTGCTTGCCATCCACCTCGTCGCCACCGATGTGGAAGTAGGCATCGGGGAAAAGTTTCGCCATTTCCTCGATGAACTTCTCGAGAAATTTGTAAGTAGACTCACGCGTCGGATCGAGGATCGGATCTCCGCTTTCCAGCGTGTAGGGTCCCGGCCCGCTCGCGAGATCGGGATACCCAATCACCCACGACCGGCTATGTCCGGGCATATCGAATTCCGGCATCACCCGAATTCCGCGCTGATGCGCGTACTCAATAAAGTCGCGGATCTCCGCCTGCGTGTAATACAGGCCGCCAGAACCATCTCCAGTTAGTTTGGGGAACTTCTTGCTCTCGACCCGGAATCCCTGATCATCCGACAGGTGCCAGTGCAGCACGTTCATCTTCACTGCCGCCATCCCGTCGATGTTGCGCTTAAGGACGTCAATCGGAATGAAGTGGCGGCTGACGTCGATCAGCAGCCCGCGCCAGGGAAACCGCGGCTGATCTTTGATCGTGACCGCCGGCGCGGCAAAGCCCGACGGAGTGATCTCGACCAACTGCAGAAAAGTCTGCAAGCCTCGAATCGCTCCCAACGCCGTCGGCGCATTCAGCTGAGCCCCCGCAGCAGTAACGGTCAGTTCGTAGGACTCATCTTCGCCAAGCTTTTGAATCGCCTCGCGGCCCCGATCGGCATGAACCGTCAGAGTCGGCGTATCCCCCGGCTTCGGCCGGAACGGGATTCCCGTGATCCGCGAAAGCACAGTCGTGAAGCGCTGCACCTCGGCCTGGAGAGAAGGATCCTGATTTCCGGTGACCGCTACAGAAAATGATTGTGTGATG
>DATEJO010000308.1:0-12608 GCA_035277905.1 Candidatus Sulfotelmatobacter sp. | reverse complement strand
TACGATGCCAAGATTCTCGACCTGCGTTTCACTGACATTCCGGGGCTCTGGCATCACGTTTCCTATCCGATCGAGCAGTTGACGGAGAAATCCTTCGAAGAAGGCTTTGGGATTGACGGCTCGTCCATCCGCGCGTGGGCGGGCATTCACGAGAGCGACATGCTGCTCAAGCCCGATCCGGACGTACACCTGATGGATCCGTTCACGGAAGTGCCGACGCTAGTGGTGGTCTGCGACGTGGTCGATCCGGTGACAAAGCAGAGCTATGACCGCGACCCGCGATTCATTGCGCGAAAGGCAGAGCAGTATTTGTCATCCAGCGGGATTGCCGATACGGCGTACTTCGGGGCCGAGGCAGAATTTTTCATTTTCGATAACGTTCGCTTCGAACAGCGCGAACACTGCGGTTTTTATTACATCGACGCCGAAGAGGGGCGGTGGAATTCGGGCAGGGAACTGAACAACCTAGGATACCGGCCGCGCTTCCGCGAAGGATATTTCCCGGTCTCTCCAACGGATCACTATCAGGATCTGCGCTCCGAGATGATGCTGATCATGCAGAGCTGCGGCCTCGATATTGAGTGCCATCACCATGAAGTCGCCACCGGAGGGCAGGCGGAAATCGACCTGCGGTTTGATTCGCTGCTTCGCTCTGCGGACAAGATGTTGCTCTATAAATACATCGTTAGGAATGTGGCTCATCGCAACGGCAAAACGGTCACCTTCATGCCCAAGCCGATCTTCGGCGATAACGGCAACGGGATGCATACGCACCAGTCGCTATGGAAGTCGGGCGAGCCGCTATTCGCCGGTGATGGTTACGCCGGGCTATCGCAGCTCGCGCTGTGGTATGTCGGAGGCCTGATTAAGCACGGACCGGCGCTCTCGGCAATCATTGCCCCGACGACGAACTCCTACAAGCGGCTCGTGCCTGGATTCGAGGCGCCGATCAGTCTGGCTTATTCACGGCGGAATCGCTCAGCCGCGTGCCGCATTCCCATGTATTCCGCCTCACAGGAGGCCAAGCGCGTCGAATTCCGGCCTCCCGATCCGAGCTGCAATCCGTATATGGGATTCGCTGCGATGTTGATGGCGGGGTTGGATGGGATCGAGAACAAAATGGATCCCGGCTCGCCGCTTGACAAAGACATTTACGAACTCGACCCCGAGGAAGTCTCGATCATTCCCTCCATGCCAGGATCGTTAGAGGAGGCCCTCGACGCACTGGAGCGGGACCACGCCTTTCTGCTGAAGGGCGACGTGTTTACCGAGGAGTTATTGCGGACCTACGTCGACTACAAGCGCACGAAGGAGGTGGACGCGATCCGGCAAAGGCCGCACCCGTACGAGTTCGCGCTGTACTACGACATTTAAGCAGGGAACGAGCTTCCCAACGGTCCTACTGAGAGCTGAATGCGACCAGGCCTAGACGGCGGTGCGGACCGAGGTCTCTTTCATCACCCGTTCCATCAGCCGAACCCGCTTCGCCGGAAGACTTGAGTCGGCCAGATGGGATGGAACCGGTTCGCAACCGCTTACGGAGAGCAACTCCGCACCCATGGCGTCGAGAGCGGAATTGGATCGCCCCAGAACCATCAGGAGATATTTCTGGGCGATGGGGCGGTCGGCCGGGTGGATGAGAGCCCACCAGCGACGAACCGACTCCTGAACTTCTGCTTCGCTCTTTTCTCCAACCACGAGGGCGTCGATGAGCCGATATACCTTGCTCTTGATCGCTTGATACGAGACGGAAATCTCTTGGGGCATAGGGTTCCTGTTTCTGTGCCCTGTGTAAATGCAATCCGTCCACCAAAGTCGTAGGCCTTTATTCCATAGCGGGTTAGAGAGATTTGCACTCATACGAAAGTATTATGAATGGAAGAATTCAGGTATGGGATATGAATTCTGGAAGGGAATGTTCCAAAATTCGAGCCTCGCGTCTAGAAATTATCCGCAAGCCTTGTGTAACGAGAGTCTCGATTGCCGGAAAGATTCGTGCCGGCGCACTGAGGACTTCCCGTGGACAGGTTACAATGTGGCGCTCCGTTCATCAGTGAAGCAGGTTGAATCCTCGTGCGGGGCTGCGAGGAGAAGTGCTGCTGTGTGTCCTGAAAGTAAACCCGGAGGCGAAATGAAAAAGTGGTTTTGGATTCTGGCTGTCCCTCTGATGATTTCAATCGCGCAGGCGCAAGGAACGTCGGCCGACCTGCAGGCAGGTACGTCTCAGAGCTCAAGCTCGTACGGCACGTGGCACGATGCCGCGCCGGGCGAGCGCATGTTCTTCCCGAAAGACATGTTCTGGGGATGGGCGCAGCTTGATCTGGCACCTCCGCACAACGAGATTGATCCGAATCTGTGCGCCGGCAATGCAGGGCAGTACGGCGGGGCAAATGCTCCGTGCAGCATGTTCGCGCGGTATATGCTTTCGGGGATTCTGGAGGTGCGTCCGTTTGGCCGCGGCCCGCTGCGACGATTCATGGTGTTTGGCGCGCCGACATTCTTATTCGGCAAGAACGTTCCCCAGACCCTATACACATGGTCGCCCGACGCTATTGGGGTGGAACATTCCTGGGGGGCCGGCATCTACCTCAATAAAGGCTTCGAATTCAGGGTGACGCAGCACTTCCTCTTTGATCGCCTGGGAGCGCGTAACACCTATCTAGGTATTGCCGATCTGGGCAACAACGGCCCATGGGGACGTTATATGAGCCTGGGCGTTCGAAAGACGTTCGGAATCCGCCGCTGGTAGTGAATCAAACGGCGGCGGGCACAACAGGACGAGTCAGACGGCGAACTACCCATACGACGAACCATACGAACAGGCCGAAAACAACGAATGGAGCGACAAAAATCAGTAGAAGCCAGCCGCCACCGCTCATGTCGGTGACACTGCCTCCGACAATGGCACTGGGATCGCGCCGGATGTGACCGCCGAAGACAGTAACGTCTCCATCGACTTTGACTTGACTCTCGAGGCGAATGTCGCCGCCAAAGCTCGTGGTATCGCCAGCGATCTGACCCTGATCTTCTATGACGATACTGCCTCCAAACGCTGTAACGTCGCCCGAAACATGGCCTTTCACGCGGATACTGCAGCCAAAACAGGTAGCGTCGCCGACCTGCTCATTTTGGCCGACAACGATGTTGTGGCCCATCTGAGTGCGGTCATGGTCGCCTTCTGTGGAGGCGGAGGCAGTCCCGGAGGCGAGCACGAGCGAGAGCGCGCACAACATGAGAATGGCCAGCAAGCCACGGCGAGAAAACATGGGACCTCCAGAAGCAGCTGGGACTTCGATACCGGCATTATGGCACACGGCGTGGAAAGAATCTGCTGCCCGGGAAGGCTCCCATTCTTTATAATTGTCGGTTTTTTAGTTCAGCTTCGAGAATTCATACCAGCGGAGGTTTTGCATGGCCGGCACTTATAACGGTGTAGCTGTCCCATCGGACGGAAAGAAAATCGGTTATGCGGGCGGGAAGTACGACATTCCCGACAATCCGATCATCCCGTTTATCGAAGGCGATGGTACAGGCCGCGATATCTGGAAAGCGTCTCTGCGCGTCTTCAATGCCGCCGTGGAAAAAGCCTACAAGGGGAAGCGCCGCGTGGCCTGGTATGAGGTCTTCGCCGGCGAGAAGGCCAAGGCGAAGTTCGATACCTGGCTGCCGGATGACACTGTCGATGCGATCCGCGAATTCCGCGTCGCCATCAAAGGGCCGCTGACGACACCCGTTGGAGGCGGCATTCGTTCACTGAATGTTGCCCTGCGGCAGATTCTGGATCTCTATTCCTGCGTCCGTCCAGTCAAGTATTACAAGGGTGTGCCGTCGCCGGTGAAGCATCCGGAGCGCATGGACGTCGTTATCTTCCGCGAAAACACCGAAGACGTTTATGCCGGAGTGGAGTGGGAGCAGGGAACACCTGAGTGCGCGAAGCTGATCGAGTTCCTGAACAAGGACATGCTGAAGGGCGGGAAGAAGCAGATCCGCCTGGACTCGGGAGTGGGCATCAAGCCGATCTCGGTTACCGGGACGAAGCGCCTTGTCCGGATGGCGATTCAGTTCGCGCTCGAAAATGGGCGCAAGACCGTCACTCTTGTGCACAAAGGCAATATTCAGAAATTTACCGAGGGTGCCTTCCGCAAGTGGGGATACGAAATCGCGACCGACGAATTCCGCGATAAAGTTGTGACCGAGCGCGAGAGCTGGATTCTCGACAACAAGGACAAGAATCCGGATCTTGCCGTCGCGCAGAATGCCGAAATGATTGAGCCGGGCATGGAGTTTGCGCCGCCGGCATTCCGGCAGAGCGTCGAAAAAGAAGTCAAAGACGTGCTCGATGCCATTGGCAAGAGCCACGGCAATGGCGCCTGGAAGAAGAAGATCATGATCAACGACCGCATTGCCGACTCGATCTTTCAACAAGTCGTGACGCGTGCGGACGAGTACTCGGTGCTGGCCACGCCGAATCTGAATGGCGACTACATTTCTGACGCGTGCGCGGCACAGGTGGGCGGGTTGGGCATTGCACCGGGGGCCAATATCGGAGACGGCTATGCCATCTTCGAGGCGACCCACGGCACCGCTCCGAAGTATGCGGATAAGGATGTGATCAATCCAGGATCGGTGATTCTCTCGGGCGTGATGATGTTTCGCCATCTCGGTTGGAACGAGGCAGCCGATCTGATCGAGCAGAGCATGGAGCGCACGATCCAACAGAAGAAGGTCACATACGATTTCGAGCGCCTGATGCCGGGCGCCACGAAAGTGAAGACCAGCGAATTTGCCGGATTCATGATCGAGAACATGGGAGCAGGAGTGCTGGTGTAGCTGCCACGATGCCGGCTCGGAGAGATTTTGTAATTTTGTAATCGGGTAATTTTGTAATTTAAATCTCCCGGTCGCCCTCGGTTTTTAGGTTTTCAATTACCAAATTACAAAATTACCCAATTACTAAATTGAGGGTTGATCATGCGCAAGAAAGTAACGATCGTAGGTTCAGGAAATGTTGGAGCAACAGCGGCCCATTGGATCGCCTCGAAGGAACTCGCGGACGTCGTTCTGATCGACATCATCGAAGGCGTTCCGCAGGGGAAGGGTCTCGATCTGCTCGAGGCTATGCCGATCGAGAAACGTGATTCGTACGTCAGCGGGACTAACGATTACAAAGACACGGCGAATTCCGATGTGGTCGTGATTACCGCCGGGATCCCGCGCAAGCCTGGGATGAGCCGCGACGACCTGCTCAACACGAATTACAACATCATGAAGGCGGTAGTCGGCGAGGTGGTGAAATATTCGCCCAACTGCATTCTGATCATCGTTTCGAATCCGCTGGACGCGATGGCGCAGACTGCTTACAAGCTCAGCGGATTCCCCCGCGAACGCGTGATCGGCATGGCTGGCGTGCTCGATTCTGCCCGCTTCCGCGCTTTTATCGCGGACGAGTTGAAAGTCAGCGTGGAAAACGTCAATGCATTCGTTCTGGGTGGCCACGGCGACACGATGGTCCCATTGCCGCGGTATTCCACCGTGGCCGGCATTCCAATCACAGAGCTGATTGAGAAGAGCAAGCTCGATGCTCTGGTGCAGCGCACCCGCGATGGTGGGGCCGAGATCGTGAAATATCTCAAGACCGGGTCGGCCTATTACGCTCCTTCGGCGGCTGCCACGGAGATGGTGGAAGCCATCCTGAAAGACAAAAAGAAAATCCTGCCCTGCGCGGCCTATCTGCAGGGAGAGTATGGAATCACCGGCCTGTACATTGGCGTCCCGGTTAAGCTTGGATCGAAGGGCATCGAGCAGATCATCGAGATCAAGCTGACAGCAGAAGAAAAGGCGGGGCTGGACAAGAGCGCGGCGGCGGTGAAGGAGCTGTGCGGGGTGATAGGGGTTTAGGCAACCCGTCGACGTTTGTGCAGCAGCGGGGATTTTGTGAAGGATGAACAAGTCGTACCATTGTCTTTTACAACGGCACAATTTCATTCATGAAAGAGGTCGCCGTCTCCCAATTCAAGGCCAAATGCCCGGGCCTGATTGAAGAAGTGCGTAAGACGCGCAAACCTATTCGGTTAACCCGGTTTGGCAAACCCGTAGCGGAATTGGTCCCGCCGTCGTCAGAAAAGCGCAAGGGACGCAGGCTGGGGACAATGGTTGGGACGGGAAAGATTATCGGTGATATCGTAGGGCCGACCGGCAGCTGGGACGACTGGGAAGCCCCGCTGTAAAACTTCTTCTCTCGATCTCCACGTCTGGTTGTTGAGCACTCTCAAACCTGAGCGTACTGGCGCAGCGTGGAGAAGGTTCTCACCGTCCCGCGAAGCTCACCGAAGCGCCGCTTACGATTGAGGTTGCGCTCGCTGTGTCATCGTTCAATTTTTCCCACGGGACCCGGCTGATCAGTTTCTGGCTGCGACGGCGAAGGTCTTCAATTTAACCTTGATTACCGCCGATGAGCATTTACTGAAACTGCCCGGTATTCGCGTGCTGGCGAACCGCTGAAACTACACCTTCTCCACCGTAACCTTTTTTAGAACTACATCCTTATTCGGCCGGTCGTTCCGCCCGCGTGGAACACGCGTAATCTTATCCACCACGTCCTGTCCTTCGACGACTTCACCGAAGATTGTGTGTTTGCCGGTGAGCCATGTGGTCGGCACGACCGTGATGAAAAATTGCGATCCATTTGTGTTCGGGCCGGCATTGGCCATCGCGAGCTTTCCCGGCTTGTCAAATTTGTGGGGGGAACCTTTCGTTTCATCTTCGAATTGATATCCCGGGCCGCCCATTCCTGTGCCTTGTGGATCTCCGCCCTGAACCATGAAGTCAGGGATGACACGGTGAAAAATGGTTCCGTCATAAAGGCGGTCTTTCGATTTCTTGCGCGTCGAAGGATGGGTCCATTCGCGCTTGCCTTCGGCCAATTCCACAAAGTTGGCTACGGTTTTCGGGGCATCTTTGTCGAACAGCTTGCAGACAATCGTTCCTTCGCTCGTTTCAAATGTTGCGTACATTCCAGGTTGGCGTGTCATGAAGTCCTTTCTAGAAACTGTCGTTGGTCGTTAGCTGTTGGTCCTCGGCCTCACCGCTTCGACGGTTACGTTACAACTAGTTTGTTGAGGGGGCAGCCTTATGCGTTGTTGCTGCTGGCTTCTTCGCCGGAGCGGCTGGAGGTCTCGCTCCTGCCTTCAAAATGGTGACGTGAGTGATTTTCACCGGCCGGAATGGCTTGTCATTCCTTGGATCGGTAGCCATGCGCGCGATCTGCCTAACCAGTGCCACCGTGGCTTCGTCGCACTGTCCGAAGATGGTGTATCCGCCGTTCAGATGCGGAGTCGGCACTTCGGTGATGAAGAATTGTGATCCGTTGGTATCCGGGCCGGAGTTGGCGTACGCGAGGCGTCCGGGCCGGTCGAACAGCAAGTCGGAAGAAACCTCATTCTTGAACTTGTAGCCGGGATCGCCCGAACCATTGCCAGCCGGGTCTCCGCCCTGAATCATGAAGTCTGGGATGACGCGGTGGAAGATTGTGCCGTCGTAAAGCGGTACGCCATGCTTGGTTGCCCCGCTCACGGGATTCTTCCAGTCCTTCGTTCCGGTGGCGAGGCCAATGAAATTCGCCACACCGATCGGGGCCTTGTCGGGAAAGAGAGTGCAAGTCATTGTGCCGGCAGTTGTGTGAATGATGGCAGTCGGTTCCGCAGGATGGGTTGTGGTAGCAGCTTTAGTGCCTGGCTTGGCCGGTTCGCTCTGGCCGATCATGCCGGTCTGCGCGAATACCACGGATGCGACGATCAGAATGATTCCTGGAATTATGCTCATTGTTCTCTTGCGCATGAATGCTCCTGAATTGGAGTTGTATGAGCGGAGTGCAAAACCGCATTGTACGACAGCGGAGAGCGCGGTTTCTGCTCAGCCTGCCTCAAGAACTCGTTACGAATCTACTGCGCCGGGGTTGCGGCTTGCATTTCTCTGCTGACCCGCTCAACCTCACGAAATACTCGCATCAAATTTCCACCCAGAATCTTGTGAATCTGCTCTTCGTTGTAGCCGCGCTCGAAGAGAGCCTGTGTGATCTTCGGCAGATCGGCGGCAGAGTTAATGCCTTGCGGCGTTGCGCCGCTGACGCCGTCGAAATCGGATCCCAGGCCCACATGATCGATACCGGCAGTCTTTGCCACGTGATCGATTTGGTCGATCAGCGCACTCAATGGCGGACGCCGAATCTTGGCCATCCATTCGCGCTCGATTCGGTCGATATCGACATAGTTGACGGGCTTGCCTTCGGCTTTCAGTTGATCGGTGTATTTCTGGATCGCGGCAGCTTGATCCTTGGCCTGGGCCTCCATCGCCTTGCGGAAGTTCTCGTCATCGAACCCGCTGTAGAAGTTCACCTGCACAACCCCGCCATTCTTGGCGACTGCCCGCAGCATGTCGTCGGTCATATTGCGGGGCGCATTTACCAGCGCTCGCGCGGATGAGTGCGAAGCGATCACCGGAGCCTTCGTGACGGCAATCGTGTCCCAGAACGTTTTGTCGGCGACGTGCGAGATGTCGACCATCATTCCCAGCCGGTTCATTTCGAGCACGACCTGCTTGCCGAAGTCGGTGAGCCCGTTGTGGTGTTGCACCTTCGGATCGTCGATGTCGCCGGAAGAGTCGGCCCACTCGTTCGTGTTCGACCAGCTCAGCGTCATGTAGCGAACACCGAGGCGATAGTAGTCGCGCAGAAGGCGGATATCGTTCTCGATGGAATGTCCGCCTTCGATGCCCATCAGCGCGGCAAGTTTGTGCTCGCGGTGCGCGCGCTCGATGTCGGCGGGCGAGAACGCCATCATCATGCGATCGGGATGCCGGGCCGCCTGCTCATAAACGGAGTCGATCAGATCGAACGTGTGCTTGGCGAAGCGTCCCTGGTTCGTCTCCGGATCAACCCAGATTGAGAAAAACTCGGCTCCAAGGTTGCCACGCCGCGCCTTGTCGAGGCTGATGTGCCCGGGATCGTTGGGGTCGGTCGATCCAATATCGAATCCTTCATCCAGAAAACGCTGCGGCGTGTCTGCATGTGTGTCGACGATCAATGCGGAGTCATGAATCTTGCGCGCCTTGGCGCTGATCTGCATGTCGGAGTCGGGGGATGGTTTCGAGGTCTGAGCGGCGGCAAGCGAACAAAGAACAATAGAAACAAGTAAGAGCCTGATTGTCATAGTAGGTCCCAGAGGAAGATCGCTGGCAAGTTGTCGATTGTATAGGCAACCGCTGTGGCGGACAAAATTCGTGCGGAAGTTTTGTTATGTCCAGGATCAGCCCGCAAAATAGTCAAGTGCTTTGCGGATGCATTCATCGCGCGATTCCTCGGTGTCGATCACAATCTTAGGAAGCGTAATCGTCTCGAAGCGCGCTTTGACTTCGAGATAAAGCTGGAAGTTCCGATTGCCGGCAGGATGCTCTCCGTCGTTGAAGTCGGCCTCGAGTCGCCGGCGCGCCGCATCCGCACTGCATACGCATTCGATAATCTTCCACGGCTGGTGCAGGGAAGCGGCTGCGCTGATAACATTCTCGATCTGATAGCGACGGGAAAATGGACGTCCGTCCAAGAAGATCTTCCTTGCCGAGTCTTTCGAGAGCAGATAGCCAGCCGTGTCGAGCATCACTTGCAAGACGAAGTCATCTTGCCGCGACGAGTATTCGATCTCCTCCGCTAGAAAAATGGCGTGACGGAACTCGTCTTTGCTGAGCACGCGTCCGGCAGTGCGGCGAGCCAATTCGCGCGCAAGCGTCGTCTTGCCCGTTCCGGGCAGTCCCGCCATTAGAACGATCATGAGAAGGAAATCTTAAAGGATGGAGTGGGACGAGCGGAGAAACTTTGAAACCTTGAAACTTTGAAACTTGTTGTTTACTTCCCTCCGCTGCCCACCGCGACTTCGGTGGCCGGGACTTCAGGTTTTTCCTGCTCAGGATGTTCTACGGGGAAGATCGTCTGAGTTTGACGCCAATCCTCATAGCGTCCGCTGACCATGATGTGAAATACCCACTGGCGGCGCTCTTCTTCCGGTTCTACCAGGCCGAGAGCCTTCATGTAGAAGAGGTAATGTTCCATCCAGCGAATCTCGGGCTTGCTCATGCCCCGGCGCTGCAGATCGACAGTCACGCCGGCCAGATGGGACGAAGCAGTATCGCCTTCCCATGGAGCCGCGTTGCGATTATGCCTCCGGAGTTTCTTCTGTACTTTGACCGTCCGGACCGCCGAATTGACCTGAATTTGCTGATGGAAGCGGTTGAAGTAAGCCTGGCTGAGATCGTCGACAAAGTTCAGGGTCCAGGGGCGGCAATAGCGGCGTGACGGGTCGAGCCGCGGATCGATTCGCAGATTCTCACCAGGAAGAATTTCCAGCAGCGATCCATCGGCCTTGAGAGCTTCAAGCTCCGTTTCGTCCTGAATACGCGGCAAATCGAGCCGATCGATTTCAGCATTCTGAATCAGAAGGGATTCATGCGAAGGCCGGAACATCGGATTCCAACGCAACCAGCGCAGGTGACGTCTGCTGGTACGGTGTAGCACGGCGTGGTGCACCGCAAATGCTTTTGGTGACATCCCGAGGCAAATCAGGCCCGCGAGGAAAATCGAAGCGAGTTGGACGGTGGCGATTCGTCTCACGTTGTTTTCTCGGGCTCGGGATACTGTTTCCGCCCGCCTGCACTATCCTGCGCGAGTGCCGCTATTCTAAGCCATCGTGTCAAGCGTACCAATGAGATATCGGTACAGGGGTATTACTTGCGTACCATGTCCGGACTCGCGCCCCCGATGGTTACTCGTGGTTACGCAACTCGCCTGGACGTTGACACACCGAATCTACCCGCATTTCGCATACCGCGAAGGAAATTGTCTTAGCAACGGTTTATCTGAAAGACCGACTGCGGGTTAGCGAGACGTAGGATGACCGACGAATCCAGCCGGGTTGCAGCCATGACAAAAATCAGCGCCGGAAAAGGTCACCGAATGCCTGTTTCATGACCTGCCCGCCAACCTCTGAAATCGACTTGGTCAGCGGAATATCCTTGGGACAGACCTCAACGCAGTTCTGGGCATAACCGCATTCCTGGATGCCGCCATCTCCCATAAGCGCATCGAGACGCTCGTGCTTGAGGGCCTTGCCCGTCGGATGCGTGTTGAACAGTCGGACCTGCGAGATCGTAGCCGCGCCGACGAATCCCGTGCTCTCGTTAAATTGCGGGCAGGCTTCCATGCAGCAGCAACACGAAATACATCGCGACAGCGGGTAAGACGCTTCCTGGTCTTCCGCCGTCATGCGCGGGCCCGGACCGAGGTCGTATGTGCCATCGATCGGAACCCACGCCTTCACGGTCTTGAGGTTTTCAAAAATCACGCTGCGGTCCGTCGCCAAGTCGCGAACTACAGGAAATTTCGAAAACGGCTCGAGCTTGATGGGCTGCTCGAGTTGGTCGATCAGCGCCGAGCAGGCCATCCTCGCCTTGCCATTGATCAGCATGGCGCACGATCCGCAGACCTCTTCGAGGCAATTTGAGTCGTACGTGATCGGAGTCGTCGCTTTTCCGTCGCGCGTGACCGGATCGGCCGCGATGTCCATCAGCGCGGAGATGACGTTCATGTTCGGCCGGTAGGGAACGGAGAATTCTTCCCAATAGGACTTACCGTTGGGGGTGAGTTGACGCTTGATTTTTATGATGACAGTTTTATCGTTTGCCATGGTTCAAATCTGCGGACGCGACCAAATTAAGTCTTGTCACTTCGTTTTCCTTGGCGAGTCGACCAAACCACAAGTTCCAGCCAATCGCCAGGACGAGGAACACGCACGAACCGACGGCGTGCGGAAGGCGATGAGAATACAGAAAATACGCAAAGTCCGCGGCAGCCAATACTAGATACGCGACTCTCCAGAATGGCGTGCGGAGCATTCTCAGTACTTCCTCGCCCGCGGCGGAATCAGCGATATATCTACCGGCTCGAACTCAAACTTCGGCTCGTCCGCATCGGGCGCGAAATATGCTTTCGTCGTCTTCAGCCAGTTCTTGTCGTCGCGATCCGGGAAGTCCGGCTTATAGTGCGCGCCGCGGGATTCGTCACGCATCCGCGCTCCCTGTGCGATGACGCGGGCCAATTGCAGCATGTTGTAAAGCTGCCGCGCGAAGACGACCGTCGTATTTGCCCACATGGTGCGGTCGCTCAGATTAATCTTGCGGTACCGCTCGAGAAACTCCACCAGCTTGGCATCGGTCTGCTGCAGGTTCTTGTTGTAGCGGATGACCGTGCAATCCTTGGTCATCAACTCGCCCAGTTCGCGCCACAACTTCACCGGATTCTCGTTGCCCTCATTCTTCATCAACAAGGCGTTGTTCTCTTCCTGCTTTTTCTGCTCGGCCGCGAAGTATCCGTTGCCATCAGTCACGGCCTGCAGGCCGCGCGCGTAGTTCACCGCGTTCGGCCCGGCAACGCCTCCGCCGAAAATGCAGGAGACAAGGGAATTCGCGCCCAGGCGATTCGCCCCGTGGTATTGGTACTCGCACTCGCCGGCGGCGAAAATTCCTGGGATGTTCGTGGCCTGCTTGAAGTCGACCCAGAGCCCGCC
>DATEJO010000307.1:0-10148 GCA_035277905.1 Candidatus Sulfotelmatobacter sp. | reverse complement strand
TTCCAGACCAGAATGTCGCCATTCAGCCCATGCGTGTCTTTCTTCGTCTGGGCGCTGGTATCGGTGATCCAATCGTCGTAATCGGCCGCGCGCATTTCATGCGGATATCCATCCTTCAACGGCCATCCGATCCCAATAATGAAGATCGCCGGATACTTCTGCAGAACCGCCGTCTCCCGCTTCTTGCGCGGAAGGTTGGGATACATCTCCAGCAATTCCTCGGCATGAAGAAACGTCAACTGCTCCGGCAGCGTCGGATATCGCGGATCTTTCAGGGCCGGAAACATCTCCAGCGCAAACTTCTCCGCGCCCACCAGCACCTTCCAGATCTTTCGAACAATGATCTTCAGGAATTCGATGTTGCGTTCCTTCGCCGTCACGACCCGCTCCCAGTCCCACTGATCGACGTAGGCGGAGTGGTCGTGATCGAGGAAATAATCCTTCCGCACAGCCCTCATATCCGTGCAGATCCCTTCTCCCGGCTTGCATTCGAACTGCTTCAGCGCGACCCGTTTCCACTTCGTCGCCGCCTGCACCACCTGCGCGTCGATCGGATGCTTGTCGCGGTCGTTCGAAATATGAAACTGAATCGGTGTTCTCGACCCGTCACGGTCGAGCATGTCGTTCACGCCGCTCTCGACATCGACAATCAGGGGCACCTGCACCATTTGCAGGCCCAGCTCTTTACATAGATTGTCTTCGATACACCGCCGCAGATGAAAAATCGCTTTCTGCGTCTCTTTTCGCGTCAGCAGCGACTTGTAATCCGAGGGCAGGACTTTCTCCAGTTCGGCATAGTCGCCAATGCCGGGGCCGGCCAGATCGGCCTTTTTGCTCGCCTGGCTTTCGCGGTCGAACTTCACAGACTTCTTCTCTTTGACTTCAGTCGGATGCTCCAGAGTGCTGCCTTTATGTTTCATGTAAAGACTCCTGTGCTGGGGATTCCTTCAGAACGAAGCGGCAGGGAACCGCCGGTTGAGGTGACATTCGTCTCTATTGGACTTCCGCCAGAAAAGCCGAGCCGTGATAACAATCACAAATGGTTGTGTGTATAACGACACCGCGCCGGTCTCGCTCGCAGCCCATGCAACGCCGCCCCGGACGCGCAATCTCAACCGCTTGTGCTAGATTGAAATTCTCGCGATGAAGCACGTTGCCAACTGGGCTTTAAGCACAGCCGCCGTCCGTGGCGCCAGCTACGCCGACGTTCGCGTGATCGCGCAACGTAGCCGCGCTCTCAGCACCAAGAACGGCAAGGTAGGAAATGCCTCCGACGCCGAGTCCGTCGGCATGAATGTCCGCGTGATCGCCGACGGAGCCTGGGGATTCGCCGCCTCCGCCGAGTTAGGCCGCGGCGCCGTCGAAGCCACCGCTGCCCAAGCTGTCGAGATTGCCCGTGCCTCCGCTCGCGTGAAGCGCGAAGACATCCGCCTCGCTGCCGAAAAACCTGCCGTCGCCGAATGGACCACGCCGCACAAAATCGACCCGTTCAGTGTCTCGGTCGAGCAGAACATAGACCTGCTCCTCAAAATTGACGCCGAACTTCGTGCCGTTGCCGGAATCACTCTGGCCGAAACGAATTTGAATTTCAACCGCGAGGAGCAATGGTTCATCTCCTCCGACGGCGCCGACATTCATCAAACCAAGATCACCACCGGCGCCGGATACGCTGCCTACGCGTTCGCCAATAACGAAATCCAGAAACGTTCGTATCCCAACTCTTTCGGCGGACAGTGGCAGAACAAAGGATACGAACTCGTCGAGGAATTGAAGCTGCTCGAGAACGCCCGCCGCATCGCGGAAGAAGCCGTCGCGCTGCACAAGGCCGATCAATGCCCGGAAGGAAAGTTCGACATCATTCTCGACAGCTCGCAGCTGGGTCTGCAGATCCACGAGTCCGTCGGACATCCCATCGAACTCGACCGCGTGCTCGGCATGGAAGCGAATTTCGCCGGCACCTCCTTCCTGACTCTCGACAAGCTGCGAACTCTTCGCTACGGCAGCGATCTGGTGAACGTCGTCGCCGACGCCCGCCAGGAGCACGGTCCCGGCCTAGGCACATTCGCTTACGACGACGAAGGCGTCGCGGCCCAATGTACTCCGATCATCACCAACGGCCTCTTCACCGGATACCTCAGCTCGCGCGAGACCGCGCACATGGTGGGCCTCAATCGTTCGGGTGGAACTCTGCGCGCCGAAAGCTGGAACCGGCTGCCGATGATCCGCATGACCAACATCAGCATTCTTCCTGGCGACAAGCCGCTCACGCTCGAGCAACTCATCGCCTCGACCGACTACGCGATCCTGATGCAGACGAATCGCTCGTGGTCCATCGACGACAAGCGTTACAACTTCCAGTTCGGGACCGAGATCGGATGGGAAATCAAGAACGGAAAGCGCACGCGCATGTTGAAAAATCCGTCCTACTCCGGCATCACCACGGAATTCTGGAACTCCCTCGACGCCATCTGCTCCCGCGACGAATGGACGCTCTGGGGCACCCCGAACTGCGGCAAAGGCCAACCCCAGCAAGTAATGGGCACAGGCCACGGCGCCTCCCCGGCAAGATTTCTTGGGATCAAAGTTGGCAGCGCATTCCGGGGTTCGTGACGATTATCACAGCAAGTGTTCGACCTCTGCCGTAGCATTCAGCACTCAGCATTCGGCATTCAGCCAATGAAGGAGTTGCTGCGATGAAGAACTTTAGAGATTTGAAGGTGTGGGAGAAAGCTCACTTGTTAACGCTCGATTGCTACAGGAGTACTGAGAGTCTTCCAAAGGCGGAGATATTTGGTTTGACCAGCCAGATCCGACGAGCGGCCGTCTCGATTGCAGCCAATATTGCGGAAGGTTGCGGCAAGCGAGGAAATGGGGAATTTCAGAGGTTCCTCAATATGGCCGCAGGTTCCGCGAGTGAATTGGGAGTATCACGTGCTCCTGGCGAGAGACCTGCGGTACTTAGATCAGGTGGTCTATAAACGGTTGAGTGATGCCGTTGTAGAAGTGAAGAGAATGCTCGCAGCGCTGATACGCAAGGTCGAACTAGAGCGGCTAGCGGGCTGAATGCTGATTGCTGAGTGCTGAATGCTGACTTTCGACCAATCCGCCGAAATCTTTTCCCGCATCCGCAGACTCTCATCTGCCGACGAACTCGAAGTCCTCTTCACCGGAGGCCGATTCGCCCTGACCCGCTTCGCCAACAACACCATCCATCAGAACGTAGCCGAAGAAAATCACGTCGTCTCGGTTCGCACCGCCTTCGGCACAAAAACAGCTCGTGCGACGACCAATAAGTTCGACGACGAAAGCCTTCGCCAGGTCGTGAGATCCTCGGAGAACCTTGCCAAGGTCCAGCATCCCGATCCAGATCTTCTGCCGGTTCCATCACCAGAAGAAGCTCGCGGCAACACAACTGCTCAGGGTCCTTCGCGCTACTTCGATCAAACTGCAGCCATCACCCCCGAACTCCGCGCCGAAGGTGTCCGCCAAATCGTCGGAGTCGCCGACCGCCACAAGCTCACCACAGCCGGAGTTTTCTCCAGCGGCGAACTATTCGAAGGTGTCTTCAACTCTCGTGGGCTGAGCCAATGGCACACGCAGACCTCCGCCGAAGTGTCCATCACGATGCTCGCCGCCGATTCTTCCGGATGGCAGAAGGCCAACTCTCCTGACATCAACCACCTCAACCCGCTCCGGCTTGCCGAAGTCGCCGCGCAGAAGGCCGTCGACACGGCGCATCCGCGCGAGATTCCCGCAGGGAAATACACCGTCATCCTCGAACCCGCCGCCGTCCTCGACATCGTCGGATTCATGTTCTGGGACTACTCCGGCATGGCCATCCTCGATCAGCGCTCGTTTCTGACCGGCCGCATCGGTACGAAATTGTTCGGCGACAACATCACCATCTGGGATGATGTAGCGCACCCGCTTCAGGCCGGTGTTCCCTTCGACGGTGAAGGCGTGCACCGGCAGAAAGTCTGCCTCGTCAACAACGGAGTCGTCGATCGCGTCGTCTACGCCCGCGCCACAGCCGAGCGCATGAAGCGTTCCGAACACAAAGACACCGTCGGCCCGATCGCCGCCACCGGCCACGGATTCTCGCTTCCCAACGAAATGGGAGAGATGCCCGTCAACATCGTCTTCGCTCCCGTGAACAATCCTCAATCCGTCGAGCAGATGATCGCGTCCACCGAACGCGGCGTGCTGGTTACCCGCCTCTGGTACATCCGCGAAGTCGAGCCCTTCGAGAAGATGCTTACCGGCATGACCCGCGACGGAACCTTCCTCATCGAGAACGGCCGCGTGCAGGGCGGCATTCGCAACTTCCGTTTCAACGAAAGCCTCGTCCATATGCTTTCGAACGTCGAAGCCATGAGCACGCCAGTCCGCTCCTGCGGAGAAGAATCCTTCGACATGGTCGTGCCTGCAATGAAGGTGAGAGATTTCAACTTCACCGAAGTCACAAAGTTCTGACACAACGATGGCCGTGCTCACTCCACAATCCGCCCGCGCTCTTGCCGATCGTTGGATCGCCGCCTGGAATCGCAAAGACGTCGAAGCTGTTCTCGCCGACTTCAGCGAAGACGTAATCTTCACCTCGCCTCGCGCCAAGTCCGCTGTCGGCTCATCCCGAGTCGTAGGCAAATCGCAACTGCGGGAATATTGGACGAGAAGCATCGCCCGCATTCAATCCCTCCGTTTCACTCTCGATCACTTCCTGTGCGATGGAGACCGTCTGGCCATCGTCTACATCGCCGAGATCGACGGCCGACGCATTCGCGCTGTTGAGTTTCTCAACTTCGGTCCGGATGGCCTGATCCACGAAGGCGAAGTCATGCATGGCGTCGAACTCGAATCGGCTTAACTGAGACCGATCACTTCCGAAAACCGAGACAGCATTCCTTCCGAAACTCTCCGGATTTCATCCCTGTTTTGCCCGAAATCGTCGGCTTCCGCAAGGTACTTCCCCCCCCTTTTCTGTGTTCCGTAATTGCGCCTAATCCCTTCAAACATAAGCAGTTATCCCCAACTGTTCCATGACTTCGGTAACTTTGTTTGCGGGATTCCGGGGTGTACGCTGCCCTTGAGTTTAAGAGTATTGCGGCAAGCATCGCCGCATGAAAGGGAATCGAGCTTGGCAGCGGAAGGAAAGGCCCTGATGACCGAGGCGCAGATGAATCGAGCGCAATACGAAGACATGCAGAGTGCGCCGCGCTTTCCTTTGCATCTCGCAGCCTCCGTTAAGACGCAGGGTAGCGCGTATTCCGCCGAAACCGAAAACATCTCCGCCAACGGCGTGCTGTTCGCGATGGACAAAGATGTCCCTGTCGGATCGATGGTCGACTTCACCATCATGTTGCCGGGAGAAGTTGTCGGTGCTGCCCGCGATGTGCAGGTCGATTGTCGCGGACGCGTCGTGCGCAGCTTTGACGATCGTGGACGCCGCGGCGTCGGCGTTGTGATCGACGAATATCACTTTGAGCGGTTGTAAGTCGCAAGGAACCGAATGGCTACGAATCCGGTAAGCGTGGAAGAAAATTTCGGAGCAGCCGACGAGAAGGGCCAGTTCGTCCGCGTCATCGTTGCGGACACACAGGCAATCTTCCGAGCCGGACTACGCAAGATCTTCGCGCTCGAAGATGACATTCGCGTTGTCGGGCAGGCCGAAACGCTTCCGCAGACTCAGTCCGCGCTGGCAAAATTCTCCGCCGATCTTCTGATTTTCGAAGCCGCCCTCACGCCGAATCCGGTCGACTCCGTCGTCGAACTTCTCCGCCAGCATTCGAAATTGCGTGTTGTTGTCGTGACACCGGGCTCCGACGAAGAACTCACGCTCGAACTTTTCCGCCGCGGCGCTCACGGCATCGTTTCGCGCGAAGTAGAACCCGAGCTCCTTGTCGATTGCATCCGCAAAGTTGTCGCCGGAGAAACCTGGCTCGACAGCCAGGGCATCCGCTGGGTGCTCGAGGCGTACCGCAACCAGAACAATCGCGCTCCAGGATCGCGCCCCAAGGTTCAGCTCACGCCCAAAGAGACGTTGATCGTTTCCTGCGTCACCCAGGGCATGAAGAACAAAGAAATCGCCCTACGCGTCGGAACCACCGAGCAGGTGGTAAAGAATTATCTCCGCAAGGTGTACGACAAACTCGGAGTCGCCGACCGCCTCGAACTAGCGCTCTACTGCCTGAACCATCACGTCGTCGACAATACGAAAGTTCCTCCGTTGCCCGCGAATGCAAACGGCGCGGCAACCGCAGCCTCCGCTAACGCCGCTGCAGCCGGAGCGGGCACGTCAACCTCAGTTGCCCCAGCCGTGGGCCCTCCGGATTCCCCGGAAAAACTCTCGTAGGGCTTACGAGCCTTCCTCCAGTGTTGGTCCTGCGAATCGTCGGCTGAGAACCCTCGATCAACCAGATTGATTTTGTAATTTGGTAATTTTTAAATTTTGTGATCTACGTCAGCGCGCGGGCCGGATTCTAACATTACAAAATTACCCGATTACCAAATTACAAAATTCAGCGGATTTCCAAATTACAAAATGCGCCGCTCCTTTCAAGTTGCGGTTCCGCGCCATCCTCCATAGAATTGAAACGTGCGAAGCGCCGTGAGCTGAAAATGCTCGCGGCGGCAGAAGCACTTCTCAAGAGCAGTACCTTCCGATTGACGCCGGAGAGATGGCCGAGTGGCTGAAGGCGCACGCTTGGAAAGCGTGTTTAGGGGAAACTCTAACGTGGGTTCGAATCCCACTCTCTCCGCCATGCTATCGAAATAGATTATCCGAACTCCTAAAACCCACTCTCTGAACCCCTTTCGTCTAGTGGATGAGTGACATGCAGTCTTGCAAGGCTCACGAGCGATCCGTTAAAAGCAAAACAGACTGGTAGGCCACGTAAGCCGACATATCAGCACAAATTTTTTCGTTTACGACGCGCGTATTGCAGCAACGGGATCGACTCGCGTCGCGCGGCGCGCCGGAAAGTAGCATGCGAGAAGCGACATCGCCGCAAGCAATACCACAACCACGATCACCGTCACAGGATCGTCGGCTCCCACCCCATAGAGAAACGCGGCAATGAAGCGCGTGAGGCTGAACGAGAGCGCCAAGCCTAAACTTAGCCCGATCGCTGTTAGCGAAAGCCCTTGCAACAACACAAGCCTCAGAACGTCGCCGGGTGTTGCGCCGAGTGCGACGCGGATGCCAATCTCGTGTCTTCGGAACGCCGTGCGGTACGCCACTACGCCATAGATACCAGCCGTTGCCAGAAGGAGCGCGATCGCCGCGAAGATGCCCGCAAAGGTGCTCTGCATGACGGCAAAGATCGTCGCCATCTGAGTGGTCTCGCGCATGGAGCGCACGTCGAACACCGGCAGCCGCTCATCAATCTCGTGGATTGCGCGCTCCACCGCGGGAGCTATGTCGTTCGGATTGCCTTGCGTCCTCACCTGCACAATATTCTCGTAACCTCTCTGGAAGTAGCTCAGGTAGACCATCGGCGTCGGCCGTTCGTTCATAAACTCGTGCTTCGTGTTCTTCACCACGCCGATGACCACAGCAATGGGGTCCCCTATTATTTGAAGCTTCTTCCCGACCGGGTCCTGCCCGGGCCAAAACCGTTTCGCTGCGGTCTGATCCACGATCGCTACCAGTGGCGCCGTTCGGTTGTCATACGGTGCGAAGTCGCGCCCCTCCAGTATCGGCACGCCCAGAGTCTCGAAGTATCGGGGCGTCACGTCGGCATGTTGCACCTCGAGCGATTCATGCGGGCGCGGCGCATAACCTTCCGGATACGCGTCCACCGTCTTGCGGGTGAAGTTCATCGGCATCCAATCGGTCATCGACGCCACCGTTACGGTCGGCAATGCCGATACTCGATCGAGAATCTTGTGGCAGATCACGTTCTCCTCGTCGGTAGAGTAGCCGGCGATATTCAGCCCCACAGTCGCCGTCAACACATGATCCTGCTCGAATCCCGGGTCGCCCGCGGAGAGATTCCGCAGCGTCTGAAGAAACAGCGCGGAAACCACCAGCAGCGCCAGCGAAAGCGCGATCTGCGCCACCACCAGGCCGCTGAGCAGCCGCCGGTTGTGCGAACTGCCCGAGATGCTCGCCGCCTCATCCTTGAGCGCCTCAGCCGCAGGGACATGCGACGACCGCCACGCTGGAAGCGCGCCGGATAGCACGCTGGCCAGCGCCGCCAACACCGCGATCCCGATCACCACGTTTTGATCCATGGTTCCATTCAGCGCAATGGGGTTTGAGTTTGCGGGAATGAATCGAGCGAATGTCTTCGCCGTCAACGACGTCAGCAACAGAGCCACCGCTCCCGCACAGGCTGAGAGAATCACGCCCTCGAGCACCATCTGCCGCACGAGCTGCACGCGTTGCGCCCCCAGCGACTGACGAATCGCAATCTCGCGCCGGCGCGTCACGAACCGCACCAACGTAAGCGTAGCCACATTGGCGCAAGTCAGCAGTAACACCACTCCGGCGATAGCCAGCAAGATGGGCAGCGTGGCGGCCATGTAACCGTTCGCGCCAAACGGCGATCGCCACATCGGGTCGAGCGTGATGGTGTTCGATCCCAGGTGATCGTTGGGATAGGCCGCCACGATCCGGCGCATGATGGTTTCGAGGTCCTGAGTCGCCTGCTCGCGGCTCATTCCCGGCCGCAGCCTTCCGAGCACGATGTATTGGTAGACGTTGCGATGCGTGAGTCCATACTCGCTGCCTCCAAGGGGATTCAGCGTCAGCCATGCATCGTCCCGAAGCCCCGGCGCCGCCCCGATAAACCCCTCCGGTGCTACGCCGATCACCGTCACAGGATGCCGGGCAATCTCGATCGTCTTACCCACAATGTGCGAGTCTGCCCCATAGTGCGTCTTCCATATCGAGTAACCGAGCACGACGTAGGGGACGGCATCCGGACGCGTTTCCTCCTCGGGCAAAAAGAATCGCCCCAACAGAGGCTTCACTCCCAGCACGTCGAAGAAGTTCGCTGACACACTCCCGATATAGATCCGCTCCGGCGCGGCTCCGGCGCCAGTCAATGTGATCCAGTCAGCGTGATAGGCAAGAAGCCCGCTTAGGCTGTGATTCTGATCTCTCAGGTCGCGGTAGTCGAGATAAGAAAAGGGTGGCGTCGGCGAGGTGCTCCACTTGCCTCGCATCACGCTCACCAGCTCATCGGTATGCCGCGCCCCGGGAATCGGATGCAGCATGGTTCCGTTGATCCAGCTGAAAACCGTGCTGTTGGCGCAGATGGCAACGGCCAGCATGACCGTCGCCGCAATCGTGAATCCGAAATTCCTACGCAGTTGCCTCACGGCAAAGCGTGTATCCAGAAGCAGTCCTGCCACAGCCACCCCCAGGGACACTAGTTCTTAGGGAACGAGAGCACTGATTAGCATGTAGTGTGCCAAAACGCGTCAAAGCCTAAGGTGGTGCTCATCAGAGACATAGCTTACGCGAGAACTTCCATATCGGGCTTGCCAGTGATCACTCCTCCTCCTGCATGTTCATTCTCGAACACTGCGAGATTCATCGACTCGCTTGCTAGAGGCTGCTTACCGGATGCCGTCAGCTCATGGATAATCTCCAACGTTATAACCCGGATTCGAATCCCACCGTCTCCGCAATGCACCCTTCACTTCCTTCCTACACCGGGATCGCCGCGCCGCTAATCAGCTTGGCTTCGTCGCTGCACAGGAACAGGATCACCTTGGCAATGTCTTCCGGCTTCGGCCATTTTGCGAAATCTGCTTTTGGCATCGCTTTGCGGTTCGCTTCCGTATCGATGATGCTTGGCAAGATCGAATTTGCTCGCACGCCGGTTCCCCGCAGGTCAGCCGCCAGTGAGTCAATCATTGCTACGGCCGCCGCCTTCGACGCAGTGTACGATGCGGCTCCTGCTGCGTGATCTACCGCCGCGCGGGACGAGACGTTGACGATCACGCCGCTGCCTCGCTCGATCATCTTCGGAACCACCGCCCGCGACAACAGATATCCCGAGCGCAAGTTCAGCGACAGCATCCGCTCGAACTCTGCCGGATCGATTTCCCACAGCGCCTTGCCTCCCGCGTATCCGCCGACGCAGTTCACCAGCGCGTCGATCCGTCCGTGCTTCGCAACGATCGAGTCGACCGCCTGT
>DATEJO010000306.1:0-5342 GCA_035277905.1 Candidatus Sulfotelmatobacter sp. | reverse complement strand
GATCGCACAAATCCTACTGCACGCCCGAATCGTACAAGGGAACGTCGCTGCGGCTGTGGCGCAACGTAGGGAATGGAAAGTTTGAGGACGTTACACAGAAATCGGGCCTGGGTGATCCGACTTCGAAAAGCCTGGGCATTACGGTTCTCGACGTGAATGGCGACGGGTGGCCTGACATCCTGATTGCCAATGATACCCAGCCGAATAAGCTCTACGTCAATAAAAAGAATGGGACGTTTGAGGAGCGCGGGGTCGCAGCCGGCATTGGCTTCAGCGAGGATGGTGTCGCTCGCGCGGGCATGGGTGTGGATGCGGCTGATTATGACCGCAGCGGACATCCTAGTGTTCTGATCAGCAATTTCGCAAATCAGATGGTTTCGCTGTATCACAACGAAGGGAACGGGCTGTTCGTCGACGAAGCTCCGGAGTCGGAGGTGGGCCGGGCGACGCTCGTAACGCTGGGCTTTGGCTGCTTCTTCTTTGACTACGATAACGACGGCTGGCCGGATATTTTCGTGGCCGATGGCCACATTGAAGATCAGATTGAAAAAGTTCAGAAGCGCGTGCGGTATGCGGAGCCATCGCATCTGTTCCGTAACCTGGGAAGCGGGAAGTTTACGGAGGTCACAGCGGAGATGGGGAGAGCTTTTGCCGCTCCGCGAGTGGCACGGGCCGCGGCGTACGCGGATATCGACAATGACGGCTATCTCGACATTCTGATGACTACGAATGCGGGTCCGGCCTATCTCTTCCACAACGAAGGTGGGACGAATCACAGTCTGCGAATCAAGCTGGTTGGGACGAAATCGAACCGGGATGGAATCGGCGCGGTCGTTCGTGTAAATGCCGGGAATGACAAGCAATCGAAGATGCTGCGCTCCGGATCGAGTTATCTCTCGCAGAGCGAATTAGTGTTGACGTTTGGTTTGGCTGCGCATACCAAGGCTGACGAGGTTGAAATCCAGTGGCCCAGCGGACAAGTCGATAAACTCTCGAATGTCGAGGCGGGCCAGACCGTCACGGTGCAGGAAGGGAAGGGAATCGTCGGCAACCGTGCATACTCGGCGCACACGCCAAGGCCGCAGCCGAGCTTGGCCAGAAAATAGCGGAATCCCCTGTGTTCCGTCATGTCTCTGTGGTTAAATCTTTAACGGAATGAATCTGAAAATTTCAGCCGTTCTTCTCGCCGCGATTGCAGCGGCTATCAGCCTGTTTGCGCCCACATCCCAACCGAATCCGGTCGAAGCTGCCCGACTCAACGATCTCGGTTGCGCGTACATGAATCAGCAGCTTTTCGAGAAGGGACTGAAGGAATTTCAGCAGGCGCTGGACGCGGATCCGAAGTTCGCGATTGCGCGGCTGAATGAGGGCGTGGCGTATCTGAACTTGCAGAAGATCGATCTGGCCAAGGCGGCTCTGGACGATGCGCTCAAGCAGGATCCGAAGACTCCGAATGCGTGGTACGGCCTGGGATTGCTGGCGAAAAATACCGGCGATGCACAGGATTCGATCAGCGCTTTCCAGCACGTGATCGATATCGATCCGAATGACGCCGACACGTGGTATTTCCTCGGGACGGCATATGCACAGGCGAAAGATTTTCCGAAGGCGATTGAAGCTTTTCAGCATGCGCTGAAGATCAATCCAATTCATGCATCGGCGGAGTTCGGGCTGTCGCGCGCCTACCAGCAATCGTCCGACACAGCCGACGCACGGGAACATCTGAAGAAATTCCAGTACATCACGCAAAATAAAATCGGCTCTCCTATGAGCCTGGCGTATGGCGAGCAGGGGAAATATTCGCGGGCTGTGGAATCGCCGATGCTGAAACTGAAGCCTCCGGCCGAGATCAAGGTGCAGTTCGTGGATGTGACGAAGGAGGCGGGACTGGTCTCGCAAGCGTCTACAGAGCAATCGAGCGGACCGGGAGGAATGCTGGGGCCGGGCGCATGCTTCCTGGATTACGACAATGACGGAAGAATCGACATCTTTCTGGCAGACAACGGTGCTCAAGGTGGGATGTCGCTGTACCACAATCTGGGCAACGGCAAGTTTGAAGATGTCACGAAGAAGGCAGGACTAGATCCGAATCTGCACGGCACCGGCTGCACGGCCGGTGACTACGACAACGACGGCTGGACCGACCTCGCCGTGAGCAGAAATGAGGACGTGCGTCTCTTCCACAACGAGAAGGATGGCAAGTTCAAGGACGTTACCGCCGATGCTAACGTGCAGGCAAACAACCTGAACCTGGGGCTCACCTTCATCGACTACGATCACGACGGAGATATCGACCTGCTCGTCACCCGAAGCGGAGACAAGGCTGAGTGGGGCGATATGTTCCGCAACGACGGCAACGGAAAGTTCACCAATGTGACCGAGTCGCTCGGCTTCGAAACCATTGGATCCTCGGGTGGAGAAGGCGCGATTGGCACCGATTACAACAACGATCGCGCGGTCGACATTCTGGTTCCGGGGTTGGCGACGGCTTCTGATCTCGGCCCAGCCCTTCTGGAAAATCCTCGCGAAGGAAAATTCCTGATGAAGAAGTTGTGGTCGAGTGCAATGCCGGGGCCCGTTCGTGGCGCAGCCGTGCTGGATTTTGATCATGACCAATGGATGGATTTCGCCTTCACTCATTCTGGCGGGGCCATTTCTCTCTGGCGCAATGACGAGGGCAAGAAGTTTGATTCGGTGCCGTTCCCGAAGGTTGAGTGGACAAAAGCCTACGGCATCGCTGCTTTTGATTATGACAACGATGGATGGGTTGATCTCGTTGCGGTGGGTGAGACGAGGGACGGAAAAGGCGAAGTACGGCTGTTCCGCAACCTCGGGCCGGATGGATTCAAAGATGTTACCGCGGATGTGGGGCTCGACAAGATTCAACTGAAAGACCCGCGCGCCATCATCACCGGAGATTACGACGGAGACGGAACGACCGATCTGCTCATCACGCAGAATCATGGGCCGGCCGTGCTGCTGCGCAATGAAGGGGCGAACAAGAACCACTGGCTCCGGCTTTCGCTCAAGGGATTGAACGACAACAAGTCTGCGATCGGGACGAAGGTGGAAGTTTTTGCAGGCGGGAACCGGCAGAAGTTCGAGATCTACGGGTCGAATGGATATCTCGGGCAGAATTCGCTCGACTTCGTCGTCGGTCTCGGCCAGTCGAAAAATGCAGATATCGTGCGCATGCTCTGGCCTACCGGAGTTCTGCAGGACGAAGTTGACGAGAATCAGGTTGCCGGCGACAAGCGTCACGAGCTTCTCGAAATCGATCGGCGGGGCAGTTCGTGTCCAACGTTGTTTGTCTGGAATGGTGAGCGATACGAATTTGTGGCGGACACGCTGGGAGCAGGAGTTGTCGGGCACTGGGTCGGACCGGGGCAGCGAGATATTCCGCGTCCGGTTGAATACATCAAGATCAACCGCGATTCGGTGCGCGAAAAGAATGGCAAGCTCAGCTTCCGCTTCATGGAGCCTTTGGAGGAAGCGGTCTATCTCGATCAGGTGCGTTTGATAGCCGTGGACCATCCGGCTAGTTTCGACGTTTATCCGAATGAATATTTCGCCTCGAACCCGCCGTATCCGCCGTTCAAAATTGTGGTGAGCCGGGATGCGCAGCCTCCGGCTGGGGCTTGGGACGATCACGGCCATGATGTGCTGCCTGATTTGCTGGCTCATCATTACATCGGCGATTTCGCGCTCAAGCAATTCGCAGGATTTGCGGAGACACATAGCCTGACACTCGATCTTGGAAAGCCCTATGACGGCGGTCCACTGTGGCTGCTCATGCATGGCGAAATCGAGTACTTCACAGCGAACAGCATGTACGCCGCGTCGCAATCGGGGCTCGAACCGATTGCTCCGTACGTTGAGGCGCAGGCAGCCGACGGTAAGTGGAAGCGCGTCATGGATGATATGGGGTTCCCGGCGGGTGGTCCGCGAACGATGACGGCCGACCTGACGGGCAAGCTTCCGAAGGGAACGCGCAAGATTCGCATCACAACGAATTTGCAGGTCTACTGGAACGGCATTTTTGTAGATCGGACGGAACAGCCGACGAGCGGGCATGACGGCATGACGCGTCTGACTGGAATTCCGTTGACCCACGCCGATCTCGAATTTCACGGATATCCATTCAAGATCGAAGGCACTCCGCCGGGCAACGTCGAATACATCTACGAGAAAGCCAGCGCCACGGGCCCTTACACGAGGCCGATGGGAACATACACGCGCTATGGGGATGTTTTGCCATTGCTTACTGCAAAGGACGATAAACTTGCCGTCTTTGGGTCGGGAGATGAAGTTCGGCTGGATTTCGATCCGTCGAAACTACCCGCGTTGCAGAAAGGCTGGGTGCGGGATTATTTCTTCGCGGCAAACGGCTATGAAAAAGACATGGACTTTTATGCGGCGGATGGAAACTTTGTCGCGCCCCTGCCGTTTCTGAGCATGGGCGAGTATCCGTATTCGACGAAGAAGTCGTTTCCGCTCGACGATGCGCACGTGAACTATCTGCTCGAATACAATACGCGGCACATGTCAGGGAATGAGCAGCGGGGATACTGGTTCGACTACAGCGGGAAACACGAGCCATAGATTAGGCCTATGGAATCGTTTTAATATTGACATTTTTGGGCGTTCCATAATTCAATAGCCGTTCCCATGGAAACCGCAACTCCTTCCACGTCTGCAGTCCCGCGCTTACGCCGCACGCTCACGCTGTGGGACCTGATCTTCTACGGAATCGTACTGATCCAGCCGATTGCGCCGGTCCCGCTTTACGGCGTGGCGCAGAAACTGTCTGACGGGCACTTCGTCACGATTATCCTGATCGCCCTCATCGCGATGCTGATCACGGCGGTGAGCTACGGGCGCATGGGCACACTCTACCCGACGGCCGGCTCAGCGTATACGTATGTCGGCAAGGGGCTGAACCCGCATCTGGGATTTCTCGCCGGATGGGCGATGATTCTGGATTACCTGCTGCAACCGTTGATTAATACGGTCTGGATTTCGACGGCGCTGCACGAGCGTTACCTGCATCAGGTTCCGTTCGTTTTATGGGCCGCGATTATTGCCGGCATCATGACCATCCTCAATCTGGCTGGAGTGAAGTCGTCTGCGCGGGCCAACAAGGTACTGCTGGCCGTCATGTCAGTTGTGGTAGTCGTTTTCATCGTGCTGGCAATCAAGTTTCTGTACGGCGGACAGGGCTGGGCGGGATTGTTTTCGATGCAGCCGATCTACGATCCGCGGACGTTTAACTCGCACAAGATTCTCACGGCAACATCATTCGCGGCACTCACGTACATCGGATTCGATGGCGTGACCACGCT
>DATEJO010000305.1:0-26740 GCA_035277905.1 Candidatus Sulfotelmatobacter sp. | reverse complement strand
CGGCAGTTCTTCCGCCTGGCGCACGAACGAAGTTTCCGAGACGTAGATGTAAACATTGTCTTTATCGTTCGGATCGACGACGAGGGTGTGGGTGTGCGATCCGCGGCAGGTCTGGATGGCCGCTACCTGCTTCGGATTCTGGATGTCGGAAATATCGAAGATGCGGACTCCGCGGAAACGGTCTTTCTGAGCTGCAGGCAGCCGCCGCCGTGGTTCCTTCCCCTTTTCATCCGCCGGAGGCGGAGGTTCGGGAGGAAAGCCCTCCACACCGCAATCCAGCCTTCCGTTGGGCATTTCGACCGACATGAACAGCAGGTTCTTATAGACCGAGACATCTCCCTGCCCGCCAGGGCAAACCAAAGACGTCAGGATGTGCGTCTTCGCCGGGTCGGCGATATCGAAGATGTTCACGCCATAAAAATTCCCCTGGAAGAGATGAGTTCCCTGAAATGCCAGATCCGAGTTCGCAAATGCCAGCTGCGCGATCATCAGGTGAATCGACTTGGGGATCTTGGGATTGTTGCCCATGCCCAGTTGCGCGTCGATCTTCTCCACTCTCGGATCGTCCGCGTCTGCGGTTCCCAGATCGAACGCCTCCGGCTTCTTCACCAGCAGAAGATGCTTCATTCCCATGGCCGCTTCGCCTGCGTCGTACATGCCGGGCGAGAGCTTGTAGCGCGGATCGTTTATGTCCGATCCCGTCATGCCCGGAGGAAGAGGCGGCGCAGGTTCCGGAGCGAATGGATTTTCCTCTTCCGCATCTTTCTTGTCTTTATCCTTAGCGTCCGCTCCGGCGGCCGGTGCAGCCGGCGTCTGGGCCTCCGACTGTGCCGGCGCCGCGGGCTGTGCCTGCTGCGCGTGCGTCACGTTTACACTCAAACAAAGAATAATTACCGACCCCACCGTCCATAAGACGAGATTCCCCACTCGGTTCATTGGTTCTCCTCAGTTTTTCTCTTTTTTCAACATCCCTTCCATGATGCGAATCTCGGCCCGCTGTGAATTGTCTGCATCGGTCGCGAAATTGAACAATTCGGCATCCTGGCCGGCGCCTGCGGTGTTGAACAGATCTCTCACCATCGTCAGCGCGCCGTTGTGATGTTGGATCATCCCCACAAGAAATAAACGATCGAATTCTTTTCCCTTGGCGTTGCGCAACGCCTCCATCTGTTCGGGCGTCAGCATTCCGGGCATCATGATTGGCTGATGTGGCATATCCATGCCCGGCATGTCCATCGAGGGCAGTTCGATGGGTTCGCCGCGAGTGGCAAGCCAGCGCTGCATGAATTTGATTTCGTCCGATTGCGAGCTGCTGATGCGCGCGCCCAATGTGCGCAGATGCTTGTTGTCAGTGTGGGAGGGAATCAGCGCCGTCATTTCCACCGCCTGCGCATGATGCATGATCATGCCCTGCATGAACGCGACGTCGGCGGACGACTGCGGCGGCAGCATCCCTTTCGTGGTCGATGGAAGCGTCTTGCTCGGCGATCCCGGAGCGCCGGGTTGCACGACGACCGGCTTCTCAGATTCCGTTTGCTGCGCGCTGGCGAAGGAGCAGAATGATGCGATGCAAATACAGGCAGCGAGCAGATTACGTCTTATGGTTAGAGAGTGTCTCTTGTGCTCACGGCGCGCAAAAAAAAGGCTCCAACTCGGAGTGACGCTGAAATGGCTCATTTGGACGGGAACAGAATCCTAGAATCTTGTCACGGATGCGGGAATTTTTCAAACGTGGCGGATAGTTCGAAAGAACTTGCGCAGAGTTGGACAGGCGGTTTGTCGAGAGTTTTCCCGCGGGCGCTACATCCCTTTGTTGCCGCTGCTGGGGGTGAAGTGCATATTGAAGGAATATCCCGGGAGGCTCACCGGTACGGTGTAGTCAGCCCCGACATAGACCGCTGGTGCGCCGGGCGTGCCGATCCGCTGGATCGTCACCTGATCCGGCGTGAGTGTAATCTGGTGTTCCTGCGCCCTCCGAATAACGGAGTCAATTAAATCCTGGTCCGTTTCATGCGGGTTCGCGCCGCCGGTCATCGCAATGTTCTGCAAATCGTCAGTGAACGAATAATTGCGCAGCTCAGGGGGGATAATCTGAAATCCGGCGTAAATCGCTGCGATGATGGCGAGGAATCCTACAAGAGCCTTAACGCTTCCCATGTCCCACAATCTGCTCCGCGAGGCAAGGAAGATTTCACCCTGCCCGCTTGAGCAACTCCTGAAAATATTGGACGATCGCTGAAATCGTAACATCGCGTACTTCACGCGTCGAACGAATAACGACCTCCACAGTGCCTTCGGTAACTTTCTTTCCCACCGTGATTCTAAAGGGGATACCGACCAGGTCCGCGTCTTTGAACTTCACTCCCGGGCGCTCATCCCGGTCATCGAGCACAACGTCGAAGCCGGCGGCGTCGAGGCGTTTTGCAATGTCCTCGGCCGCGGCCTTCACAGGTTCGTCCTTCATGTTCACAGGAGCCACGACGATCTCGAACGGAGCAATTGACGTCGGCAGCCAGAACCCGTTTTCGTCGTTCGCCTGTTCGACGGCTGCGGTCAAGATGCGCTCGATTCCGATACCATAGCAGCCCATGATCGGCATGATTTCTTTGCCGTTTTTGTCGAGCACCCGCAATCCCATCGATTCCGAATACCGGTATCCGAGCTTGAAGATATGCCCGATCTCGACGGCTGTGTCGATCCGGAGCGGCTTGCCGCAGTTGGGACAGCCTTCTCCCGCAGTCACGGCACGCAAATCTGCATACGCCGTGGGAGCAAAGTCTTTTCCCGGCGTCAGATTCTTCAGGTGATAGTCCTTCTTATTTGCGCCGGCAATCAGGTTCTGCCGGCCTTCGAGCGCCTTGTCTGTGAGAAGAATGGGAAGGTCGCCCTCTTTCTTCAGGTCATCCGCCCATACGATGCCGATGGGGCCAAGATATCCGGCAGGCGAGTTGAACAGCGCCTCGATTTCAGTTTCCTCCATCGGGCGCGTCGCCTTGCCGATCGTTGCATTCAGTTTTGCTTCGTTGAGTTGATGGTCGCCGCGCATGAGGACGACGATGGCGCGCGATTTCTTTTTGCCCTTCTCGTCGGTGACATCGGCCATCAACGCCAGAGTCTTTATCTTGTTTTTCGGCGACACGCCAAGGAATTTCGCTACCTCCTCAATCGTTTTCTGGCCTGGAGTGTGCACCAGCAAAGGCTTGCCATCGCCGAATGCGGAAAGATCCGGAACATCCTCCAGCTTCGATGTTGCCTTCTCCATGTTTGCCGCGTAGTCGCAGGCATCGCAGCTGACGATCTGGTCTTCACCGGCCGGAGTCCGCACCATGAACTCGTGTGATTCCTTGCCGCCCATCGCGCCGGAGTCGGCTTCGACCACCATGTACCTCAATCCGCAGCGATCAAAGATCCTGCAGTATGCCTGGTAATGCTTCTTGTACGAAATGTCGAGGGCCGCCGCATCGATATCGAAGGAATAGGAGTCCTTCATCATGAATTGCCGCACGCGCAGCAGTCCCGACCTCGGGCGTGGTTCGTCACGAAACTTCGGCGCAATCTGATACCAGATCTGCGGCAACTGCTTGTAGCTGCGCAGTTCCTTGATTGCGATCGAGGTCATGACTTCTTCCTCAGTCATGCCGAGACACATGTCTGTCCCTTTGCGGTCTTTGAGGCGAAACAGATTCTCGCCCATCAAGGCCAGACGGCCGGACTCCTCCCATAATTCGGCCGGGTGCAGCGCCGGTAAATAGAACTCCTGACCGATGCGGTCCATCTCCTCGCGCACGATTTGCGTGATCTTGTTGAACGACCGGTTGCCGAGAAAAAGATACGAATAGATTCCCGCCGCCAATTGCCGGATGTATCCGGCGCGCACCAGGAATTTATGCGAGGCGACTTCGGCGTCTGCCGGCGGCTCGCGAAGCGTAGGAATAAAAAGTTCTGACCAACGATGCATAGTGAGTCCTGAGTCGTGAGCTGCGAGTCCCGAGCGCACAACTACGTGCACTCGCTGATTCCGCAAGGGAATTGGTTATTGTAAATGATGGCCTGCGGGCCGATGTGGCGGACACTGGCTGAACTCGCCTCTTTCGCACCGTTGAAGGCAGCGCAAGACCTAATGAGGCCCGGGCTCGCGCGATTCCCAGCCCTGTCAGGCTGATCGATGCGTTCTTAGCGATTTCTAATGAAACCCCGCCATATGGCGGTGATTCGATTGCTATGACTCCCGGTCGCGAGCGCGTCCACGGAGGCCCATGAAAACCTCGGCCGCGCCGCAGCCAAGGAGTCAGCAGTGAAAAACAAAGACCGATTTCTTCTGGTTCTTGCGATCATTATCATCGGATTGTTATTTGGGGTTCCCAATGCCCTCAGCCAGTCAAATCAAGGGACCACGTGTACGGAAAATAATGGCAAGCCTTGTCCAGAGTGGGTACACAAGATAATTGGGCAGTATCCGCCTCATTACGAAGCAGACCCACCATCCATATGCTTCTGGACACGTCGAGGCGTGCAGGCTGTCCGAATGCATTTCTCGAAGAACAAACCGGCGAAAGGAATCGCTGTCCGGAACTCGCAGCAGCATATCCGACAATCGAGTTCTCCTATCGCTACGCAGCCAGCTGCTTCAGGATCTCCTTCCCCAGCTTCTGCGCATCGCCAAACAGCTTCTGATACTCCGTGAACATGCGGTTCAGTTCGAGTGCACGTTCGGTGGACGGATGCTTGCGCAGAATCATGTCGCGTACATGCACAGGATTCGGCAGCGTCGCATCTTCATTCAACTCTTCCAGCGCCGTGTTTGGATCGTAGTGATACATAGAACCACCTTGATTTTGTAATTTCGTAATTTTGTAATCTGGTAATTTGAAGTCCAGGGTAAGGCAAGGCTTTCAATTATCAAATTACCCGATTACCAAATTACAAAATCCCTTACACGAGTTCCGTCGTCCACAAATCGTGCAGGTGCACGATGCCTTCCAGCTTTCCAGCTTCGTCCACCACCATCAGCGAGGTGATCTTCTTTTCTTCCATCAAGGCGAGCGCGCTCGCGGCAAACTCACTTCCCTTGATCGTCTTGGGAGTGCGGGTCATGGCTTCGCCCGCCGTTAGGTCCATCACATTTTTTCCGCGCTTTTCGAGCAGACGTCGCAGGTCGCCATCGCTGATTACGCCCGCCAGTCGATCTCCTTCAACCACCGCCGTCACTCCCAGCTTTTTCCGCGACATCTCGTAAATCACGTCGGGCATGCGAGTCGAAGGCGTCACGCACGGCAGCGCCTCGCCTGTATGCATCAGCAACTCGACACGAGCCAGTCGCTTCCCCAGTTTCCCGCCAGGATGCAGATTGGCAAAATCTTCCTCCTTGAATCCGCGCCGCTCACTCAGTGTCACTGCTAGGGCGTCGCCGAGAGCGAGCATGGTGGTTGTTGAGGCGGTGGGGGCCAGCCCAAGCGAACAGGCTTCCTGTGCCACAGAACAGTCGAGCGCGACATCGGCCGCAGAAGCCAAAGTAGAAACCTGAGTTTGCCCCTTGTTGGTCGCCTTGTTCGCGACCGGGTTGGAGCTTGTGCAGACCTCATCTCCCGTCATGGAAATCAGCGGGACCTGCAGTCGCTTGATGGTCGCGATCAGCGTCAGAATCTCTTCGGTCTCGCCACTAGCTGAAAGAGCAAGGACGACGTCGCCGCGGACGACCATGCCCAAGTCGCCGTGTAGCGCCTCGACCGGATGCAGATACAACGCCGGAGTTCCCGTTGAACTGAGCGTCGCTGCGATCTTTCGCGCGATAATGCCGCTCTTGCCCATTCCTGTGACGACCACTCGCCCCGCGCAGCAGAACATCAGATCGACCGCGCGTTGAAACGATCCGGCCATCGAGCCGGAAATCCGATCTGCCAGCGCCCCAAGCGCTTCTGCTTCGATGCGGACCACGCGTTCGCCCGTATGTTTCATGAAGTGAGAATGTCGGTCGGAAGGATGTTAGCACGCGAAACCAAAACCGCAGAGGACGCTGAGAACGCGGTGAGTGTAACGGAAAATAGCTCTATTGACGCGACTATGCAAATGAATCAGTCGCACTTATTTTTGCTTGAACTCCTCAGCGTCCTCTGCGGTTTTCATTTGTCCGGCTAGAAATGATCGTCTCCCACTGGACTGGTACCCGCTCTGGAGGGCTTTTGTCCCAGGATCGCCAGTCCGCGCGCCTGGATCACGCGATCCCACGGTCCGGCCTGCCAGTTGTCTTTCTTTTTTCCCTCGTGTCTCCAAGCAGGTAGCGTCAGCATCAAGTTCAACGACGTCGCGTGTACATACGGTTCATACATCGAACGCAGTTTCATCAGCTTATCGCGTCCATATGCGTCGGAGCGCAAGTTCAATCCAGAGGCTGCAAGCGCTTCTCGCAGTGCGTCGTAATCGGCACTCGGCAAGCGATCAGGAGAGTCCGGCGTGTATCTAGCATTCACGACCTGCGCCAGATCCACCGCCGCATGGCGAGCCATCGCAAAGGTCAACTTCGCCTGTCCGGGATGCACGCCCTCGATTCCCGCTAACACTAGCGAAGTCACGTCCAGCATCGTGGTCAGGGCGGCAAGCCATGACTGATTGCTGTGTTGCGAGCGGAAGAAGGTCAACACCGGATACGAAATCTGGGACTCCAGCAATTCCGCCGACCATCGCTCCCAATCGCGCAGGACTTCATCGACTACCGGCTGATTTACGCCCGGTTCCCCTGTCCTTCCAGCCAGTCGCACCAGCAACTCGGCTGCTGATGGAGGCGATCCGGCCCGAGCGTCGAGCATCGATATCTGAATCTCTCTGCGAGAGAACGCGGAGTAAACCACCGGAATGTATCCGATGACCACACCGAGAAAGGCGAACCCCATCCCCGCTTCGATCACCGAAAGGGCCCGCGCAGCCCCGGTGGTTGGCACAATGTCGCCGTAGCCGAGCGTGAAGAAGGTCTCCCCGCTGTGATACAGGATCTTGCCGAAATTGAGGTGCTCTAAGCTGAGCTGTTCGTGTCCGCCAATTCCTTGCTGAATTAGAGCGAATCCTAGGATCAGGCCCGCCGCCCAGACTCCCAGCAGCAGAATCAACGACAGAGGGCCGAAGTATCCGAGAAAATTTTGTTGGCGGGAAGGAGTCTTTATTTTCGTTGCGATTCCGCGCCAAGGGATCCATGTTCGCCGGTAGAAGTACGCGGTTAGACGAAAGTTCCGCAGCACGCGCCGCGGGAGCACCACCGTTTCGAACGCATCGAGCAGCACCATCCAGAGGATGGCGATGCCGCCCAGCACCGCGAAAGTGTGAAGCTGTGAACCCATCAGAATCCGGCCCTAACTGTACCAATAACTGTGAAAATTCGAGTGCGATGTAGATGCGCACCGAAGGTTACCAGATTCGGATGGTAAGGACTGAACGTTCGAGATGAGCCCGAAGCCGATGCTCCTACTGTGGTTTGTTCGAATCTTGCGGCTTCTGTTCCGTATTTGGTGCCGGCTTCTTAGTCGTAGACTTTTTCTTCACGGACGGCTTCTTTGCCGGCGCATTGTCGTCGACAACAACTTTCTTGGGGGGTGTTGCCGGAATCTCCGCCCGCACTGTCTTCAACTCCGTCTGCAACCGCGTGATCTCGGCTTCCTTCGATGCCGAGAGGGTTTCGATGCGATCCGCCAGTTGTTTCCGGGTGCTCTCGAATGCGCTCAGATCATTCGACAGCGACTGCAGATTGTCCTTTGATCCAAATGCTCCCACTCCCTCGACCACGCTGCCCAGCACATCGTAGAGCGCATCCAGGTTCCGATAGAGCTTGAACGTGGCAGGCAAATCCTCTGGCGAAGCCCGCAATTGCGAGATCATGTCAGGCAACGCGTTTTGCAGATTGCGCTGGATCGAGTCCATATTTCCCAGCGCCTGCTTCTTATAGGAGTTGTCAACCTTCCAGCGCTCGACTCTCAGGTTCACCAGGTCCGATTGCGTGGTTTTTGATGTGGATTCCAGTTGCGACAGCATCCCATTAAGCTGTGACACCGAGGCATAGGAGACGGGCTGGTTCGACTGCGGGGCGTTTTCGGCAGCGGCCGCGACGGGCGGCGGGCCTGATTGGGCGAAACTAGCGCTTGTAAGAATGAGCGAACAGAGGATTGCGGGGAGGAGAGTGCGTTTCATTTGTGTCGTGCGGTGGCTTTCGCGCCAACAGCATACTACAAGGAGACCCTCACCGTTCATCCGGTGAACCCTCCAGAAAGTCCGAAGACCATCCCAGCGTTTGGATTCGACTACGCCTCGCGCCAGGAACATAATGATTAGGAGGCAAGTGAGAAGGACATCTATGCGGTCCGCCTTTCCCAGACAACTCGCGCTCTTGCTGCTGCCTGTTGCACTCATTCTGTCCGTCAATCAGGTCTCTGCCCAAGACCAGGTGCGCCGGCTCATTCTGAAAGACGGCTCTTACCAGCTCGTCACTAAGTATGAAGTCAAAGGAGACCGGGTCCGCTACTACAGCTCGGAACGCGAAGAGTGGGAGGAGCTTCCGAACTCTCTTGTGGATTGGCCCGCAACCGAGAAGTGGCAAAAGGACCGCACGGCGATGGCCTCTTCTCCCGAAGCCGTAGCGCTCGACAAGGAACTTGCTCACGAAGAAGAACTCGCTGACACAAAGCTTCCTGAAGTTGCGACTGGCCTCCGCCTGCCGGAGCCCGAGGGGGTCTTCCTACTCGACAACTTTCAAGGTGAGGCGCAGATTAATGAGCTCCAACAAACGGCCGGCGATATCGATCGTAACGCGAAGGGCAACATCTTCCGCGGAGCGATCAACCCCATCGCGGGGCTTAAGCAGGTTATCGAGCTCGACGGAGATCATGCCAGGATTCAGGCTCACGTCGACGTTCCCGCGATTTACATCAACGTGAACGACGCTCCCGACCAGATCGATCAGATTGCAGGAAAGTCCGACATGACGCGCTCAGCCCAGCAGCCACAACAGCGGGAGCAGGCGCAACAACCGCAGCAGGCGGCCGTGCCCTTCGACCGCTTCCGAATTGTCCGGACCGAGGTGAAAGGAAAGAAGCGCATTCTTGGAGATATCAAGCGCCAGGTCACCGGGAAAATCACGCAGGACGAACACCTCGTCAAAACGACGATCGCGAAGGTGAACGGCGGATGGCTCAAACTTACTCCGACCGAAACGCTGGCTCCCGGTGAATATGCGTTAGTCGAAATGGTAGGGGAAAAGGGAATGAATCTCGACGTCTGGGATTTCGGCGTCAACCCGAAAGCACCGGCCAACGCCAACCCATGGAAGCCGGAAGTAAAACCGGTCACAACCGAAAAGAAGTAGACGTCTGAGGTCGATCGCCCAAAGCAGAAAGCCGAGCTATTCGCGCAGCATGCCACGTTGCGCAATTCCAATATTGTCGCGAGTGGAATTCTTGACGACGTACATCATTCCATCCGCTTGCCGGATGACATCATGCGCAGTGCGCGCATCGTGAGGATACGTCGCGACGCCAATCGATGCACGAACGTTCAGATTCAGTCCTTCTTCCCGGCAGAATGCGCTCGCCCGAAGACCGTCACGCAAGCGTTTCGCCACCACCAACGCCTGATCCTTGCCTGTCTGCGGCAGCAGCACCACAAATTCATCGCCGCCATACCGAAACGCAAAATCGATCAGCCGCAATTGCGCTTTGATCAGATATCCAATTTCCGCCAGCAGCTTGCTGCCAATCAAATGTCCGTGCGTATCGTTGACTGACTTGAAATGATCCAGGTCGATGAAGAGCACGCTGAACTCATAGCCGAAGCGCGAGGACCGATAGACTTCGGTGTCGAGCGTCTTATAGAGATGCCGCGCGTTGTACAGGCCCGTGCAATCGTCAGTGATCGTCAGTTCCTGGATTTTTTCAACCCATTTGGCGTTCTCAATTGCAATGGCCGCGTAGTCGCAAAGCGACTGGAGAAAGAACAGTTCGGGGTCCTTGAACTGCTCCATGTCGACGTTCACCAACTGGATCACGCCTAGCACCCGCAATTTCGACCGTAAGGGCACGCAGATCACCGAGCGCGTCTCCCACTTCGTGGCCTCATCGACCCGACTGGCAAAGAACGGATCGCTCGTGACATCCGGCACGACACGTGCCTCGCCATGCTTGGCGACCCATCCAGCAATGCCTTCTCCCACCTTCAGGCGGACGTTCTTTAATGCCTCGGCCTTGTCCCCCACCGCAATCGCGAAATACAGTTCGTCGTGACCTTCGTCCACCATCAGCAGTGACCAGGTATCCGGGCGGAAATATTCCGCCATCTTCTCCATGATCGTTTGCAGGATAGAGTCAAGGTCCAGTGACGACGTCAGCGCTTTCGCGACATCGTGAAAAATCGTCACTTCCTGGCTCTGGCGCGTCAATTGAGTGCCGGCCTCAGGCATGAAAAGTCCGTTATTCCTCGCAGGATAGGTGGCGTTGAAAAATTATATGCGGCACTTTCCTCCACCAGCAATGAACGTTGGTAACCGGAACCCCTGACGCCAACCATCACGCCGCTTGTTCCGCCTATCCGGGTGTCTTTCAGGGCTGTTCACACTCCGCAGTTCTTCAAAATTTTCAGGCCGGACCAGCCGATCTCCAACAATATCAAAGGGTTAGCTGTGATCTCCGGCTGGCTGACCTTTCCCCGAGGTCTTGGGTGGAGTACTCTCATACCTATGCGCGTCCACGGTTTCGTCCTATTCATTGCCGCTCTTGCTCTGTCCATGTCCAGTCTTCAAGCCCAGCAGCCCGATCCCCGTTCGGTTCCGCTCGTCGATGCCGGGGTCGGCCCCTGCACCGCAGACTTTACGATCACCGACTCGGACGGCAAGCCCGTGTATGCCGCTCAGATCACCGTGCGCGTCCGCTACGGGCACTTCCATCGAATGGACCTCGAAGTTGGAACAAACGTCGATGGCAAGGCCCGCTTCACCGGACTGCCCAACAGCCCCAAGAACGGACTCTTCTTCCAGGTCACCGCGGGCGACCGCACGGGCAATGCTTTCGACGATCCCTCAACCAACTGCAAAGCCCAGTTTCCGGTAACTGTGCGTAAGCAATCTTAGAGACGCAACGATTGGGACGAGCCCCGAAAAAGTTACCCCGTATTGGTCGCTCGGAATGTAGCCAGTCGCTTCGGGTTGTCCTATGATGTTCCCGATACCGGATTCCACCTCCGGTCCGCATGGGCGAGCTGGGAAAAAAATTTCGTAAGGCCCGCGAAGCGAAAGAGCTTTCCTTCGATGATGTCTCCAACGTCATCAAGATCAGCGCGCGGATGCTGAAGGCTATCGAGGAAGAACAGTACGAGCAGCTTCCCGGCGGAGTTTTCAACAAAGGCTTCATTCGCGCCTACGCGAAGCAACTTGGCCTTGACCCCGAAGAAGCAGTCAATGAATATCTGGCGTACGTTCGCGAAGAGCAACTGAAAGCTCAGCAGGCTTGGCAAGCCGATCGCCCCGTCGAGACTCGTTCGTCGGCGGCTGCAAAAAGCGCAGGCGCAAATCGCAAGAATTCCTCTGAATCGTCTGTCGAGGTCGAAGAGCTTCCCGGTCTCCAGCTTCCTCGCGCCGAGCAGGTTCGTCCAGCGCGCAAAGAATTCCTGTCCCGATCCTCATCTGATTTTCCATGGAGGATCGTCGCCGCCGGCGCGGTCGCAGCAGCATTGGGAATTTTCCTGTGGATCCGCCACTCTCGCGCGCCCCAACTGCCGGCGGCAAAGGCGAATCCGGCTTCGGTCAGCTCACCCGCACCAGCCTCCGCCTCGGCGCCCGTTATCCAAGAGCAGTCGTCGGCTTCAAATTCTCAGGCGTTGCACCCAGCCGCCGTCACAACCCCGAGTGCCGCGGCTACAGCCAGCACTCAGGTGCCAGCTCAATCGGGCGCTCAGGGCGCCGATGTGACGGTGCATAATTTCAGCAAGCCGCTGCCGAAAGCAACTGACCAGCCTGCGAGCGCGTTGAACCTCGTTGTTCGCGCGACGGAAGATTCCTGGATTTCCGTCCGCGCCGATGGGCAATCTGTCGCCGAGGAGACTCTCATCGCTCCAGCCGGTTCCACTTTCCGTGCCTCCCGAGAGATCGTGATTAAGGTGGGGAATGCGGCAGGCGTCAGTTTCGTTCTTGGGGGAAAAGAAATCCCGCCCCAGGGTACCGAAGGAGAAGTGAAGACCATCGTCTTCGACGCCCAGGGCACGCGCATTCTGCCTCCGACACCAGCCCCGATTCAGAACCAGACCCAGAATCAAAGTCAGCCCCAGAATGAATAGCTGACGCGACGCACGCTTCTCGTGCAAGTTGCGGGAAATGGAAGACTTCGACGGGTGCCGTTCCGCCGCAATTGCGCCCCTTTAATGCCCTATTTTCGCCACTAAAGCCGCCCCGGCACATTTGGGCTTGAAATCATTGCGGACGGCAGACCGCTCTGATAGCCTTTTTTGAGGATCTTTCCGGCTCTGCGTCTCCCGCGAGCCCGGTCCCGATCCCAGGTCCTGAATTGTTCTGCGCAGTACGTCCGCCGATACATCCGGCATCTTGCCGCTTGGACGACATGCGCCATTGAAGGAGAAATACAAATTGTCATCAAAGAACCGTTATCTTTTCACGTCTGAATCTGTCACCGAAGGGCACCCGGACAAGATTGCCGATCAGATATCCGACGCTATCCTCGACGCCTGCCTCGCTGACGATCCCGTCAGCCGCGTTGCATGCGAAACTCTCACTGCTACCGGCCTTGTCGTTATCGCTGGAGAAATCACTACCAAAGCCTACGTTGATTTCCAGACCGTGGTGCGCGGAACTGTCGCTTCCATCGGATACGACAACGCCCTTTACGGCTTCGATGCCAACACCTGCGCGGTCATCTCCAGCATCAATAAGCAGTCCGGAGACATCGCCATGGGCGTCGACACCGGTGGCGCGGGCGATCAGGGCATGATGTTCGGCTACGCGGTGAATGAGAACACAGATTACATGCCGACCCCCATCTCACTAGCGCACAAGTTGACGCAGCGCCTCTCGGTCGTCAGAAAGAATGGCACTCTGCCTTTCCTCCGGCCCGACGGAAAATCCCAGGTCACGGTTGAATACGACGCGAATGGAAAAGTTCTCCGCGTGGACGCGGTCGTGATCTCCACCCAGCATGCCGAGACTGTCACCAACGACGAATTGCGCTCGGGAATTTTGAAGCACGTCATTCAGGCGGTGATTCCGGCACATCTTCTGGATGAAGACACGAAGTATCACATCAATCCCACGGGACGTTTCGTCATCGGCGGACCGATGGGCGACACTGGCCTGACTGGACGCAAGATCATCGTCGATACTTACGGCGGCATGGGACGTCACGGCGGCGGCGCCTTCAGCGGCAAAGATCCGACCAAAGTCGACCGCTCTGCGGCATACATGGCGCGTTACATCGCCAAGAACGTCGTCGCGGGCGGACTGGCCGAGCGCTGCGAAGTGCAACTTGCTTACGCGATCGGCGTCGCCGATCCTGTGAGCGTTCTCGTGGAAACCTTCGGGACTGAGAAAGTCGACCCAGCAACGATTCCCGACATCATCCGCGCGCATTTCAAGCTGACACCGCGTGGGATTATCGACTCGCTGAATCTGCGCCGTCCGATTTACAAGAAGACAGCGGCGTACGGGCATTTCGGGCGTAGCGACTCCGACTTTACCTGGGAAGCGACCGACAAAGCGGCCAAGCTGGCTAGCGATGCCGGTCTTCGGGAGCCCGTAGCTGCAAGGAAGTAAAAGAATTCAACCACAGGGGCGCGAAGGAACACGAAGCAAGAAAGTCTTCGTGCCCTGGTTGGTGCTGTTAAGAAACGGTTCCGGCTTCATGGGCTGAAGCCGGAATCCGAACGCCGGACAACGATTCTGAGGTACACCCCCGTCGTCGTCCCAAGGTCGTAAGTGAGCGCGGGAATTCGGCACATTACCGGTACCCGATTCTCGTGTATTCTGAGAAAATAGTTGCGGACCTCTTCGTTCCTCAGGCCATTTAACTTTTAATATTTCCGCCGCACTAACGCGCGCCATGGAAGGGGAAGTATGTCAACAGCAGCAGTGAATTGCGACATTAAGAACATCGAACTGGCCGATCTGGGTAAGAAGCGCATCGAGTGGGCCAACCAGTCGATGAAAGTTCTCCAGATCATTCGCAAGGAGTTCATCAAGAACCAGCCGCTGAGCGGCATCCGCGTCTCCGCGTGCCTGCACGTCACCGCCGAGACTGCCAATCTGGCTATCTGCCTGCGCGACGGGGGGGCCGAAGTTGTCCTCTGTGCGTCCAATCCTCTTTCCACGCAGGATGACGTGGCTGCCTCACTGGTTCGCGATCACAACATTCCGGTTTTTGCCATCAAGGGCGAGGACAACGACACGTACTATAGCCACATTCTCGCCGCCATCGACCACAAGCCACAGATCACCATGGATGACGGCGCCGATCTCGTCTCGATCCTCCACACCAAGCGTACCGATGCTTTGGAATACGTGATTGGCGGCACGGAAGAGACCACCACTGGCGTGATTCGCCTTCGCGCCATGGCCAAGGAAGGCGTGCTCAAGTTCCCCATCGTCGCAGTCAACGACGCCGATACCAAACACCTGTTCGACAACCGCTACGGTACCGGACAGTCCACCATCGACGGCATCATCCGCGCCACCAACTTCCTGCTTGCCGGATCGAAGTTCGTCGTAGCCGGCTACGGATGGTGTGGACGCGGTCTGGCTTCGCGCGCGCGGGGCGCTGGAGCCGAAGTTATCGTGACCGAGGTTGATCCGACGAAAGCGCTCGAGGCCGTGATGGACGGCTTCCGTGTCATGTCGATGAACGAAGCCGCCAAACTGGGCGATGTCTTCTGCACGGTCACAGGTAACAAGAGTGTGCTGACCAAGGACCATTTCGCCCTCATGAAGGATGGAGCAATCATCTCCAACTCCGGACACTTCAATGTTGAGATTGACATCCCAGCGCTTGAAGCGATGTCGTCATCGAAGCGCACTACGCGCAATTTTGTAGACGAGTATTCGCTGAAAGATGGGCGCAAGATCAACCTGCTCGGCGAGGGCCGTTTGATCAATCTCGCCAGCGCTGAGGGGCATCCCGCCAGCGTGATGGACATGAGCTTCGCCGACCAGGCTCTCTCGGTCGAGTACATGGTGAAAAACGCCAAGAAGCTCGAGAAGACGGTCTACAAGGTTCCCGATGAGCTTGACAAGCGCGTGGCGCGCCTGAAACTCGAGTCGATGGGCATCAAGATCGACCGCCTGACGCCGGAACAGGAGGAATACCTGGCTGGCTGGTCGGAAGGAACGTAAGACGCTTCCAGAGTTCTCTTTCCGGCTGCCGGGAATCAGCACCGGGTCTTGGACTACCGCAATTCTGAAAACCCCATCTCTGCCACAGGATGGGGTTTTTAATTGGGTTTTCCGCATCCCGCGGAACCTCCAACGGGTTTACCATACTCTGTGCTCGGGAATTTGCCGGGGTTCCAATCGTCCCCGCCCGATCGAACAAAATCAAATACATCATTCCATGGGATTCCCACAATGGGTGTCAGCGACCCAGAGGTCCGAAAGAAAATAACGGAAGCCCGATGGCTTCAGTTCCAGCACCTCTCTGAGGCACAAAACTGGCCTTGGTGGAAACGGCTGATGCATCGCTGGGGCGGATGTCCCATTTGCAAGCCGGAAAAGCCGAAGGAGAAATAGGTTTTTTCTGGTCTGCGCCTCAGTACTTGTCATAACAAGTCTTGGATAATTCGAGGGGCGGTACTTTGCCGCCCCTTCGTGGTTGGCAATGGGGGTGGGACAGTCAATATCCGTCAAGAAGCAATCGCGCTGCGGGCGGCGTCGGCCGCCCGCCCACGCGACGGGGAGGGCGCCTTGCAGGCGCGCCCTCAACTTCGAAAGGTCAGTAACGTCCGTCAGTGACCCAACGAAGAACGTGATCCTCAACCGAGAACCTCTCCGCCGGGCGCAGAAACTTCGATGCCAAAGAGAACGCGTGCACTTCGAGGGGCACGGTGAAGTGTGCCTTGGTCCGGATGAAGCTCTGCACCCACAACTCTGCGTAGCGTCTCAATCCCAGAATCTTTATCTGGACGGAATGCACCAGGGCGTGGAAGAGCGCCCGCTCGGTCAGTTGCTGATTGAAGACCACGACATCGATGAACGTCAGCGAGTCCATGTGCGTGATCTCGGGAGGCTCGAATCCAAGAGCCCTCACGTTTGCATAGAACGCTGGTATCTCAACGCATGCTCCTCGCAGATCCATCACGCGGACCTCTTCGAGCAAGTCGGGAGCGAAATAGGGCCAGAGCAGGGCTTTTCGTTGGCGGCTTAGCGGTATCGCCACCGGCATATATTTTTCGCGTTGCTCCTCCAGATAGTCCACCAGCCACTGCACGGCTTGTTCGATCTGTTCTGGCGTTGGCGGGGCTGGGTCGGAGACTCTGGCCAGCGGGATCCTCTTTTCAATAGCGGTATAAAACTCATTCAATTCGCTGGCTGCTTGTGCTGATTTACGCAGCAGCTCGCGCCTGCCAAAGCGGGCCAGATCGTCGGACGAATAGTGGAGCCGCAACTGATGTGTGGCGCAATGTGCGCTCAGCAATTCCAGCTGCGCCTGCTGCAATTCAGTGTTGAGCTCAACCGCGCAGCCGGGGTACTCAGAATCTTCATACGGGTACATCGACCAAACTCCTGCCGGAAAATGTCGGGAAGGTTTAACTCTGTTGCCGGTGTATTATTTATACATTGTTACGTTAACAATGTCAACGTTATTGTGGAGGGCAAAAAATGAGGCCGCCGGTTGTGCTGTGCCCGGCGGCCACCTTCCTGACATTCCTCCAAAACAATCGGGGGGAGGACTTGTTTCGTAGGTATAACAGTGTTATGTCTACAATGTCAATGTAATATTGTTGCGCGAGATCCCGTCCCAGGAGGAACAATGCCGCGCCATCCCGATCCAGATCTTGAAGATCGCATTCTCGAGGCGGCCGACGCCTTGTGGAGGAAAGGTGGAGAGCGGGCCTTGACCATGCGCGCGGTCGCAAAGGCGGCGGGCACAAATACTCCCGCAGTTTATCGGCGATTCAAGGACCGGCAAGACTTGATCCGCGGACTCCTGTTGCGTATCGCGGGCCGAATCCGGGGCTATTTCGAGCAGGGCAACACGATCGAAGAGATGGCTGAGGCGTATGTCGAGTACGCGTTGCGCCTGCCCAACGAATATCAACTCTTTTACACTCATGCCCGGGCGCTTTCGCCGCCGAAGAAAAAAGGGCCGCCTCGGCCGATTCGCGAATCGCGTCCAAACTTCGCACTTGTCGAGCAGTTGCTCGCCAAAAAACTCGGCGGTTCTCTCGACGATCACACACAACTTGCGCTCGAGCTTTGGGCATTGCTGCATGGAACAAGTATGCTGCTGGTTTCGCGCTCATTTCCCGAAGGGCACGAAGAATCGTTGCGCCAGGCTTGCCGGGCCGCAGTGAATTCTCTCGTAGGGAAGGCCGCACGCGAAAGGCTTGCGAAAGATTCCTAGATCGTCTGTCTCCCGCTCTTTCTCCTCCTTCTCCGAGCTTCTCCCATCAAGTTCTGCCGGAACCTGCCGATATCTTCAGATGGAAGCTGGAGCCGGCTTGATCGACATGAATCTGGTATGGCGACGAACAGAAAAATCACAATTCTGCTGGTAGACGACAGCAAATTTCTGAGGCTCGCGACGGAGCGCGCCTTAGCGCGCGCTGGCTACACCGTGCTGACCGCCGACGACGGCGAACAGGCCCTCCAGATAGCTCGCGAGCGAACACCGCAGGTGATCTTGCTCGATATGTTGTTGCCGAAGATTTCCGGCCTTGACGTCCTCCGGGAACTAAAAAAGGATCCGGCAACGGCCGGAATTGCAGTTGTCGCCTTTACTGCGCTTTCGAACAAGAATGCGGAACGGTTGCAGCGGGATGGAGTTTGCGCCTATCTCGAGAAATCCGAACTCAGTCTGGATCACGGACACGAAAAATTGCTTGAGGCTCTGCACCACATCGTTGAGGGCCTGGACAAGAAATCTTCGGTGGACGTCACGGCTGCAGGCTGAAATCCCGTATCGAAGGCCGGTGAGGACGGTTCTCGAAGCTGGGTTGCGCTATGCCGCTCCACCCGACATCTTGCCGCGCGGACGCAGTGTGCTGTTGAGTTCCTCTTTCAAGCCCAAATTCCGAATCAGCCGGTGTAGATAATTCGCGTGCACTCCCAGAATGGCGGCCGCCTCAACATAGTTTCCCCGAGTCTGTTCCACGGCATCGAGAATGAGCTGTTTCTTCAATTCCTTAACGCTCGCGTGATACTTGCCTTCGTGTATCTCCGCTGGAGACGACTGCTCCATCAAAGATTCGGGCAAGTCTTCGAGCAGGAGCATGTCTGACGATCCCATCACGAGCGCCCGTTCAATGGCATTTTCCAGTTCGCGAACATTGCCTGGCCAGTCATAATTCACTAGCGCCGCCATGGCTTCGCGGGACACGGGTTTCGACTTCACCTTGCAACGCTTCGCGTGCTTTTGCACGAAATGGCGCGTCAGCATGGGAATGTCTTCTTTTCGCTCACGCAACGGAGGCATGGTCAGATTCACAACGTTCAAGCGATAGTAGAGATCCTGCCGAAACTCCCCTTTGCGCGCGGCTTCGCTCAGGTCACGATTCGTCGCAGCGATCAGTCGAATATCAATCTTGATCGGGTGTGTGCCACCCACGCGCTCGATTTCGCGCTCCTGTAATACGCGCAGCAGTTTGACCTGGAGCGTCGGAGCAAGTTCTCCAATCTCGTCGAGAAACACGACTCCGCCATCGGCAACTTCGAGCCTGCCTTTTTTCTGAACGGAGGCGCCCGTAAAGGCCCCCCGCTCGTGTCCGAAGAGTTCGCTCTCGAGCAGCGTCTCAGGAATGGCCGCACAGTTAATCGCGACAAACGCCTTTCCTGCACGGTGACTGTTGCGATGTAGCGCCCGGGCGGCCAATTCCTTGCCGGTTCCACTCTCGCCTTCGATTAGCACGGTCGAGTCACTGGGGGCCACACGTGCCACAAACTGAAAGATTTCTTTCATCCGCGGGCTCTCGCCGACCAGACTCTGTTCCTGCCGAATCTCGGTCATGAGACGCTGGTTTTCCTGCTCCAGCCATTGCAGGCGCCGGGCGTTATCGAGCGCCACGGCGGAGATGCCCGCAACCGCCGCCGTCAATTGCAGATGATCTTCATGGAAGCGATTTGCCGCGTTCGTGCTGTCGAGATAAATACATCCGATCATCCGCTCAAAGACGCTCAGAGGCACGCACAGCAACGACCGCACTTCAGAGGCGGCCAGGCTTTCCACTTCCCTCAGCACGCCGCTGCTTGCGACATCGACGCCCAGCAGCGCGACATTCTCTTTCATGACTTGCCGGACAATAGTTCGGCTCACTTTCACGAGTTGCGGCTGACCCGCCTGGCGCGTGCGCGCATACATGCAATTGAATTCCTGCCCGGCACCTTCCGTGAGAAGAATCGCTCCACGGCTGGCAGGAACGACTTCGAAGATCAGATCGAGCAGTTGCGCCTGCAGTTCTTCGAGATCGCGGATCGCATGCACGACCCGGCTAATCTTCAATAGGGCGTTCAGATTGCGTCCAACTTGCGCATTCGAGGGCAGTTCGCGCAGCAGTCGTTCCGGCTGTAGATAGACGACTTCTTTTGGATAGATAACCCTCGTTTCGGCGGTCGGGCGCCGCTCATCGAATTCAACCCGGCTGATGCCGAGAACCTGCTCTTCTTCCTCGGTCAGGAAAAGAAATACCGAATCCCCGGTTGCGATCTCGTCCCCGTGGCGCAGCCACTGCTCTTTCACCGGAGCACCGTTGACTAACGTGCCATTTCGGCTGTCGAGATCCTTGATCTGATAGCGATTATCTTCACGACGGAGCAGGCAATGTTTCCGCGAGACGGAAGGGTCGATAACGGCGACGAGGTTAGTCGGATCGCGCCCAAGGGTGGCCTCCCCATCTGGCAACGGAATGGAGGCATCTTTTGAGGGTCCCGCAATCACCAGTAATCTAGGGCGCAATCAGGTCTCCCATTCCGTGCTGAATTACTTATCACAGTGCTCGCCGAATTGCATGTGCACATCTCCCAATTTCCAATATCCGAACGGCTAGTCGAACTATCCGATCAGATAGCTTTCAGCGAGAACGATGGGAAGATCGAGGTGGATCGATCGGCGATGAAGAATTCGTAAGCCGTTGAGAATATATCAGGTTACAGGATTTTTGTCGCTGGTTTCGAGATCGCGCCGAGATTGGAATACCGCATGCAACATAGAAAATTGCGGATGCTCGGCAAAAGCGATGGGGGAAGCGCTTTCAAGAAGTTCTCGCCGAGATCGTGGTCAGAGGCTCGGGGGACCCCCTCATCGAGCTTCTGACCTTTTTTTGTTTTTCCAGCCTTCTCAAATTGCCAGGACAAGAGACTCTCTATCCTGCCGCTTCGGCCACTACAGCCGAAGCTGAGGACGTGACCGCGATTCCGTCCCTGTAGCTGACTGTTCGCCCTGAAATCGCCGGAACCCGCTCCCCCGGAACCAGAATCCCGACCAGATTGAGGGGATCTGCCGCGGAAATCGTCAAGACGTCGCCACTGAGAGGCAGACTCCGCATGGCGCGAACGGATTCCACCGCAACTGGCAGCGCGAACTGCTCGCCGAGGAAGCCGTCGACGAACCGTCCTCCGCGAATTTCGCCCCGATCTTCGAGCCGCCGAAAACCCATCAGCAATTCGCGCCATGGCGGCAGGTTCGATTCACGGGCCAGGAGATCTCGTATCACGATTCCGTAGCGCCGGAGCAGCATCCAGCAGGCTGCTTCAACTGTCCGTGAGCGCTCTGTTGCCGCATCCGCGTGGAGCACTGCCCATCGTCCCGTACTGTGACGCGGCCGCGTCGCCCTCCCGCTTCCTTGGCCGGCCCTCCGCTTCGGATCGATGAGAGAGCGAAGGTTGTCGAAACCATCGGCAGTGACAACTCCAGCCGCGACCAACTCCCAGAGTGCTGTTTCGATCTCCGCTTTCAGCTTGCCCGTCCCCCGCACAATGTCGGCAAAGAATGACGCTCCCCGATGACGAAGAAAATCGAGAACCAGTTGCGCTCCATGGCTCAAACCGCGCTTTTCGGGCTCGTCTTCTGCGGAGTGGCGCGGAATCATCCAATCGGCCTGTTCGCGCACGAAAAATGTGATTGGGGCCACCGAAGTGGGGATGACGCGCCGCTGCCTTGGCGAATTCGGATCACCAGAGGAGTCCAACGTGGCCGGGTGGGGCGAAAGGCGTCCCCAACCTACCGCGCCAGTGAGGCAAAGCTGATCGAGCCATTTCGGATCGTAATCGAGAATGCGGCGCGCGAGCACCTGCCGTTCCCACGCATTCGCGGGAATTTCAAATCCCTGCAACTGCTCAAGGATTTCCATCGTGCCGCGCTCACCGGAAACTTGCGATCCCGGAGCCACGTGTTGCCAGCGCAAGAGCCAACGCATAAACTGCGCAGCTGTGACCGGCTCGATCTGCTTGCGAAGCATCCCGACAGTAAGTCGATGGATGCGCGCCAACAATCGCCGCTCGCACCATTCGATCTCTTCCAGCGCTGAGCCCGCGAACTTCCCCCGTAAAACCGTTCCGCTCGCCTCCATCCGCAGCAAAGCTTTTTCGATATCCGATGCGGCTAAACCGAGAACATTTCCCAATTGCGAAGCCGTTGTGGGCCCGATGTGCGATATCCACCCGGTGACGAGCATCAGCAATGCGTCATCGCGAGAGGTGTTGCTGGATTCCACATTAGCCAGGTCTTTTTCGAAGTGGGCCAACGGAAACAACGCATGGAAGCTGCGAGCGCGCTCCGCCGCCACCCAGTAGCGCCTTCCCTCGACGGACGCCACTGCAGCCCGGCCCTGACTCTGCAAATGATCGAAGAAATCGGTCCAATTGGTGCTGCCGCTGGCCGATTCCAACGAATGAGTCTGGAGCATGCCAACGCTCTCAGGGACTGAATGCTGACTGCTGAGTGCTGAGTGCCCCTCAGGCAACGCCACCAAGGTATGCAGCACATCATGCAATTCGTCAGCGTCGCGGACATCCGGCCAAGCTTCCTGTCTAACTTGCGCGATTGCTCCGGGATCGAGTTTGCCAACCTCCTCCAGCACGGATTCGGGAAGCACTCGCCGCATCTCAACCGCGCGTGCGCGCCGTTCTTCCAACGGAGCGTCGTCGAGGTAGGCGTACGGATTCGCATTCAGAATTTCGTGCGAGAACTGTGACGGAACTGGCGTGTCGACGGCAAGCACGCGAATCTCCCCGGAAGCCATTCCTCGCAGCAGGGACTTGAGCCCGTCCACATCCATAGCTTCTGTGAGCACATCTTTCATTACTTCGCGCACGAGCGGATGATCGGGGATCTGGCGATCGCCCTCAATATTTTCGAAACAGGCCGCGGCGTCGGGAAAGACCGATGCCAACAAATCGTCCGAACGAATGCGCTGAATCTGCGGAGGAACTTTCTTCCCATGCTGAAAGCGCAACAGAGCAAGCGCGCGATTCGCGTCCCAGCGCCAGCGCGTGCCGAAGATCGGAGAGTCCAGGGCAGCCTGCTCGAGAATGGGTTGCACCGTCTCGGCTTGCAGAAAATGAAAAACGTCGCCGAGGGGAAAGCTGTGCTGTTCCGCGAGAGCGATGTTGAGGCCGTTATCAGTCGCGGCGGCCTGCAATTCGAAATTGAATCCGCGGCAGAAACGCTTACGCAGAGAAAGTCCCCACGCCTTGTTGATTCTTCCGCCGAAGGGAGCGTGGATAACCAGTTGCATCCCCCCGCCTTCATCGAAAAATCGCTCTGCGATGACGGTATTCTGTGTCGGCACGGCGCCGAGAACAGCGCGGCCCTGAAGAATGTACTCAATTGCCTGCTCGGCCCCCGAATCGTCGAGACCACACTCTTCCTTAAGCCAACTCACGGCGGCGGCCACTTCCGTCTGAGTCGCTGAAAATCCAACCGGAGACGTTCGCAGCAGCATGTCGCTGATTTGCTGGCGGAGTTCTCCAACCTGCAGGGAAAGCTCCTGCGTTCGTGCCGGCGCTTCGCCGCGCCAGAACGGCACGCTCGGAGGCGCTCCGTGTGCGTCCTGCACGAGCATGCGTCCCGAGTTCGTCTCAATGCGGCGGATCATCCACGAGGTATTGCCGAGCAGCATGATGTCGCCGCGGTTGCTTTCCACCGCAAAATCTTCATCGACAGTCCCAACCACAGCTCCATCTGGCTCAGCAACGACCGTGTAAAGAGAATTGTCGGGAATGGCGCCGCCGCTTGTGATCGCTGCTAGTCGTGCTCCCCGCCGCGCGCGCAATTTGCCATTCACCCGGTCACGGTGAATGTAAGCGCCATAGCGTCCCCGCCGGGCGGCAATGCCTTCCGAAAGCATTTCGAGAATGCCATCAAACGTCTCGCGCTTAAGATCGCGGTACGGATACGCGCGGCGTGCCAGCGCAAACATCTCGTCCTCGTCCCATTCTTCCGCCGAACAAGCCGCAACGATCTGCTGTGCGAGGACATCCAGTGGCACATCCGGAATGATCAGCCGGTCGAGATCGCCTAGCTTGATCGCGCGAACGAGAGCGGCACACTCCATCAGGTCGTCGCGGGTCGTGGCGAAAAAACGTCCTTTGGGGACGGCCCCGCGCCAGTGGCCGGAGCGGCCGACTCGCTGTAATGCGACGGCAATCGCTCGCGAAGAATTGATCTGCACCGCGAGGTCGACCGTGCCCACATCGATGCCAAGCTCAAGGGAAGCGGTCGCGACCAGAACGCGTACATGGCCTTCTTTCAGCTTTCGTTCTGCTGCAAGACGCAATTTGCGCGACAAGCTCCCGTGATGCGCCGCGACATTCTCCTCACCTATGCGTTCGCCGAGATGATGTGCAATGCGCTCCGCCATGCGCCGCGTATTGACGAACACCAGCGTGGAACTGTGCTGCTCGACCAGTTGAACCAGCCGATCGTAGACGGTGTCCCACATTTCGTTCGAAGCCACCGGCCCGAGAGGCATCGGCGGAACTTCGATTCCGAGATCGAGTTGCCGTTTATGGCCGACGTTCACGATCACCGGATCGGGTCGACCAGTTCCCGTCAAGAAATGCGCGACTTCCTCGATCGGCTTCTGCGTGGCGGATAATCCAATGCGCGTCCCTCGCCGGTATGTCAGCGCATCCAGACGCTCCAGTGACAGCGTGAGATGCGCTCCACGCTTATCATCGGCGACCGCATGAATTTCGTCGACGATCACAGTCTCGACGTCGCGCAGAATCGCGCGGCTCTTGTCGGCTGTGAGCAGGATGTAGAGGGACTCGGGAGTCGTCACCAGAATGTGCGGTGGCCGCTTCAGCATGGCGCGCCGCTCCGGCATCAGCGTGTCGCCCGTACGTACGGCGGTGCGGATCTCCGGCATCAGCAACCCGCGTTCGCCCGCCATGGCGAGGATCTCTCCCAGAGGGATCTCGAGGTTCTTCTGAATGTCGTTGCCGAGTGCTTTCAGCGGAGAGATGTAGAGCACTTCGGTACGGTCGGCGAGCTCTCCGGCGAGCGCTTTGCGCACCAGTCGGTCAATACAGGCGAGGAATGCAGCCAGTGTTTTTCCGGATCCGGTTGGAGCCGAAATCAGCGTCGTCCGCCCAGCCAGAATGTGAGGCCAGCCTTGCTCCTGAGGCTCGGTGGGAGTGCCAAAGCGGCGAACAAACCACTCCGCTACCAGGGGATGAGCCCACGCCAGGGAGGTAGGAAGGGACGGCATCAGCCTATTGTAGTAGCAGCGCTGATTTTCGCCAAGTATTCGCCTCGCGAGATATTATTTGTTTTCGCGAATTCTAGCTGGGAGAAGAATCCACCGTGCGCAGGCTCTTACGGCCCGGCTGATAGAATGCCCGTCGATGGCCAGAAAACTTTCTGCTCAAGCCCGCGCGCGCAAAATCAAACTCCTGCTCTTCGACGTCGACGGAGTTCTCACCGACGGTAAACTCTTCATCTTTCCTGCTCCCGCGGGAGCCCAGCAAAGCGTCCTCGAACAATCAGCCAAGCACGGTGGTCAGGGAGGGTTCGGTTTTCACAGCCAATCCCTGATCGAAGCTAAGGGATTTCACGCGCACGACGGCACATCGATTTCTTTGGCTCGCTTGGCCGGAATAAAGACAGGTTTGATCACGAAACGTATTTCCGAGACGGTCGCCTTGCGCGCGCGTGACTTGAAACTCGAATACGTCCGGCAGGGAATTCAGGACAAGCGCACGGCATTCAACGAAATTCTCAAGGAAGAAGGTCTTCAGCCCGAACACGCAGCTTTCGTCGGAGATGATGTGATCGATCTTCCGGCCATGCGCGCCGCAGGACTTGCGATCGCGGTGAAAAACGCCCGCGCCGATGTGAAGAAGGAATCCCACTACATCACACCACGCTCCGGTGGTGATGGCGCGCTACGCGATGCCGTCGAGTTCATCCTCAAAGCACAAGGCAAGTGGAAAAGAGTGATGGAAGCCTATATCGGCGAGCGCAGTCCTGCCGCCCACTAAGGCCGAATGAATACCGCAGAGGACGCGGAGTACGCAGAGGGATTTATTTTCTTTGCACTGGGGAAACAAGAATATTCAACTCAAATCTAGTCGCCGGATGCCACACGACATGAGGAATTTCGTAATTCCTCTGTGTCCTCAGCGTCCCCTGCGGTATTGGTTTTACTGATATCTGAAAGCTGGGGCCCGACAGCTGAAAACAAAAAACCCACCGGATGCTTGCTTGGGGCGTGCTCGGGTCAGCATCCGATGGGCTACCGTTTCTCCTTACTCACCCTGTTGTTTTCAGGAGTATGTGTAAAAATTAAACACCCGAATGCAGAGAAGTTCCGTCTAATTTTGTAAAGGTTTGTAAAACACGCGAACGCAATCAGACACAACGATTCGCAAGTGTCATTCGAAAATGTCGCAACTGTGCACTGACGCGACTCTCACGGATTCTTTGGACGGAACCAGGTGCAAGGCAATCGGCCCTATTGCTACCGCAACTATTCAGGAATCGCGGGAAATTTTTCCGCCATCAATTCCGTGAACCGCCTGTCTTTGCGCAACTGCGCAAATTCGGCGTCTTTGTAGACGTCCTTGTAATCTTTGTATCCCTCTTCCATCGCCTTGCGCAGGTATTCCAGCGATCGATCGGAGAATCCCATCTTCGCGTAAAGCTTGGCGACAGTGAAGTCGTAGCGTGCGCGATCTTCTGGACTGGGCAGCTGCGCTTGCACTCCGGCGCGCGACGTCCTCTCGAACACATCCGGATCGAGTTCCACTGCTCTCTGATACGCCACGACCGCGGGCTCGAACTGTTTCTTCGAGAACAAAGCCGCGCCGAGATTGCTGTAGAACGATGCTGAAGTGCTGTCGATCGCGATCGCTTTTCTATATTGCTTCACCGCGCCGCCGTACTTGCGCTCTTCATAGAACACCACGCCCAGATTGTTGTACGCGTCGGCAAACTTCTTGTCGGCTTTGATCGATTGATCGAACGACTTCTTCGCCTCGCGGTACCGCTGCATCATCAGTTCAGTGATGCCGATCTTGTTCAGCAATGGCGCCGATCGCGGTTGCTTCGCCAGCGCCGCT
>DATEJO010000304.1:0-4371 GCA_035277905.1 Candidatus Sulfotelmatobacter sp. | reverse complement strand
CTCGCGCATCCGCATCGAACCCGGGCCTGACGAAGGCGCTCCGCCTTCGGCTGCGTTCTGCTCTTTTTGCCAATCCTGCTCCGAGATCACCTCGATGGGCAGCAGTTTCTTTGTTATCAGCCGCTTGTTCATCGAAAGCTCAGGCGTGACCAGCTTCTGGAATTCATTGATCACGTCGTCGAGTTCGCGTCCGAGCACTTCAGTGCGTGCGACCTGCGAGTCTGTGGGCTTGCCCTCGTAGCCGTTCACGTCGCTGTAGAGGCCGGCGAGGAATTCGCGCAAACGTTCTTCGCCGGTGATCGCGCCGCCTTCTTTCGTGGCCACGATCTTGCCACGGACGGTGTCGACGTCAGCGGCTAGCTTCGTGAGCCGCTGCTTCAGCGGATCATTAGGCTTTAGCTGACTGGCATCGCGATTTGCCGTGTCACGAACGTTGACAATCGCATCGACCGCCCAGCTCATATGGTTGAGCATGGCAGACAGTTTGGTGGCGAGATCGAACTGCGCCTTGCGATCTTCGACCGTGTACTTCGCCCGCGGATCCAGCACCACGTTGATCTTTTCGGTGTAGGTCTTGTCGCCCTTCGTCATCTTCACTGTGTAGGCGCCGGGAAGGACTCGCGGGCCGAACGCAGCTCCAAATGCAGCGCTTGCGGCTGGTGGAACCTTGGGCGGCTTGAGGTGCATCGACCAGGTCACGCGATTTACACCGCGATGCTTGCTCGTGTTGACGGAATCGACGAATCTCCCCTGGTCGTCGAAAATCTCGATCTTCAAGTCGCCGAAGATGTGGCGCGTGCGCTGGTAATAAGGAATCGTTGCTTCTTCCGGACGATTCTGCCCGTTGAAGGAGTTCGCGCCTTCAGGCCATCCGCCTTGCGTTTCCATCCACTGCACAGCCGGTGGAGTCGGCAGGAAACCTGCATCTTCCTGCATGATTTCAGGCGTCAGCGCGCGCAGAGGCGAGATATCGTCGATGATCCAGATGCCCCGGCCGTGGGTCGCCAGCACGAGATCGTTGGTGCGCGGCTGAATCACAAGATCATCCACAGCAACGGCTGGGAAGCTGCTGCCCTTGTACTGCGCCCAGCGCTCGCCGCCATCGTTGCTGACGAAGAGCCCAAATTCAGTACCAAGGAAAAGCAGGTTGGGGCTGACAGTGTCCTCTTTTATGACATGCGCCCAGCCATGCACCCCGCTATCGTTCGCCACGATTGATTTCCAAGTCTTGCCAAAATCAGTGGTCTTGAAGACGTGAGGAGTCATATCGCCATACATGTGGCGATCGACTGCAGCGTATGCCGTACCCTCATCAAAGCGGCTGGCTTCGACCCATGCAATCCACGAGCCCTGTCCCGCTTCGGGAACATTGGCTACGACGTTCGTCCAGTTCTTGCCGCCATCGCGGGTGACCTGAATATTTCCGTCGTCGGTTCCTACCCAGATGACTTGTCCATTTTTCGGAGACTCGGAGATCGAGTAGATGGTCGTGTTCATCTCCGCCGCGGAGTTATCGACGGTGATGCCGCCGGACTCCTCCTGCTTCTGCTTCTCCGGATTATTGGTGCTCAGGTCGGGCGAGATGCGCTCCCATGACTGCCCGTGATCGCGGGAACGAAAGAGGAACTGTGCACCGAGATAAAGCGTGTTCTTGTCGTTGGGGCTCACCTGGATTGGAGTGTTCCAGTTGAAGCGCAGCTTCTTCTCGCCGTATTGCGGATAAGGTTTGATGGCGCGTGTCTCATGCGTCCAGCGATTTACGCGACCGATCTCGCCGCCCTGTGCTTCGGCGTAGACGTAGTTGCGATCCGAGGGATCTTCCCACATCCAGAAGCCGTCGCCGCCATACATGTTCTCCCAACGCGAGTTGGTTACGCCGCCAGGATACGACGAATCGCCGACCCACGAACTGTTGTCCTGAAGTCCGCCATAGACGTGATAGGGAATATCGTTGTCGACGCTCACGTGATAGAACTGCGAGACCGGCAAGTTCATCTGGTGCTCCCAGCGCGAGCCGCCATCGAAGCTGCGCCATACACCACCGTCGTCAGTAGCGAAGACTGTGTTGGTGTCATTGGGATCGATCCAGACATCGTGGAAATCGCCGTGCGCCTGATTGGAAACCGCGCTGAAACTCTCGCCGCCGTTCACGCTGAGCAGCAGCACTAAATCGACTTTGAAAACTTTGTTCTCGTTCTTGGGGTCGACGATCAGGTTTGCGAAGTAGAACGGACGCCACACCATGTACTGACTGGCATCGAGCTTCTTCCAGCTTTGACCGCCATCGTCGGTGCGATAGAGAGCGCTGGCTTTGCACTCAATCATCGCGTACACGGTCTGCGGCTTCGACGGAGCTACGGCAATGGCAATGCGTCCGTATGGTTTCGCCGGAAGTCCCTTCGCATTGCTCTCGCTGATCTCGCTCCAGTGCTCGCCGCCGTCGGTGGATTTGAAGATTCCGCTGCCCGGCCCACCGGAGCGGAAAGTCCAAGCCTGGCGTCGAAAATCCCAAGTTGTGGCATAGATCGTGTTCGGATCCTGCGGACTCGCCGACATCTGTCCGCAGCCGGTCGAGCGATTAGCTCCGGCGAGCACCTTGCGCCAGTTCTGCCCGCCGTCAGTCGTTTTGTAAACACCGCCGGCATCGTTGTCGGCGAAGGCGGAGCCGGTGGCGCAGACCAAAACGGAATTTCCGTCTTTGGGATTCACCAGAACTTTGACAATGTGCTCAGTGTCTTTCAGCCCGACATTCGTCCAGTTCTCACCACCGTCGGTGGATTTATAAACGCCGTCGCCGATGGAGACGCTGTTTCGCATCCAGCTCTCGCCGCTGCCGGCCCATACGACTTTTGTATTCGTAGGATCAACCGCAAGGGCGCCAATCGACTGCACATCCGGCTGGTCAAAGACAGAACGGAAGCTGCTGCCGCCGTTCACCGACTTCCATACTCCGCCGCTCGCGGCGCCGATGAACACCGTAAGACGGCCGTGATCGCTATAAGCCGTGACCGCCGCGACGCGTCCGCTCATGGTCGCGGAGCCGATGTTGCGCGCCGGCAGTCCCGAAATGGTACCGGCGTCGAAGCGCACGGGACGGGGAGCCGGCTGCTGGCCGAAGACGCTGGCCGGGATCAGGAGAGAAAGAAGTAACAATGAACATTGGGAAAACACACGAGACTGCCTTCTGGTGCTGGGCATCATTGCGTAAGAATCCTCTTTGTTAGTACGGCAATTCTTGTATTCAGAAGAACGTTCATCGAGATGCGTGTAGAGCTAATTCATTCCTGGTTTTGAACCTGCAGGCTTAGCCGGCGCAGCAGGTGCGCTCGGCATCTTGAATTGGGAATCGGGCAGTTCGACGTTGGCTTCCATCTTCTCGATCGTCACTGTCCCTTTTTGATCCGGACGATTCTTGGGTCCACTAGAGATCGAGAATGGGAAATAGACGCCGTTCACTTGCTTATATGATCCAAGGTCGGTCTGCTCTTCGCGGACGGCGCCGCGTATGAACTGCTGGCGATCGGTGCGAATCTCGATGTACGTATCGGGATCGAGGTACATGTAAACGATGTCGCCGTTCTTCAACGTAACCTTCAGCCGATAAACGTCGTCTCCATCGACGGTATCGTGGCCGAGGTACTCAACCGTATTTCCTTTTTCCTTGTAGTCGACCAGCGGTCCGTAGAAATCGGCATCTTCGCTGATGTCGCGCAAGTCGTCTTCGCCTAACATTTCGGGATCGCGACGCCCTTGAAAGGGCGAGATCTGCCAGCCCGAGCTGCCGTCATACGCCTGAATCTGCGTCATGCCTTGGATCGTGAACATCTCGCGCAAGTCGTTCGGAGCCTTGGCTTCTTCCGCAACCTGTGCGGTGAAGCTGCCTTGCTGATATTTGCCGGAGAACTTCAGCGATTTAATGGCCTTAATTTTCTCCAGGCCACCTTTGGCCTGGAGGTTCTTGGCTACAAGCTCCTCGGCAGTTTGTGCCGAGAGAACGGTCGTGCCGCAGGCGATCGCGAGCACCAGACCCAGTCCCTTACGCATCAGAATTGCTCCTTCGTTAGTGCGGCGAGGCCGCCGCCTTCGACTCGATCAGTTGTGAAAGATTGAAAACGGGAAAGTGTACATCAATGGAGCAAGTTGCTCGTGATAAATGCGGCTGCACTCGTCCCCACTCAAAGCGAAGACAAGGTCCTTCGCGCCGAAAGCGCCGCTCAGGATGACTCGCAGGTCTAGTCACCTCGGATTGGACCGACGGCTCCTCACGTCGGCGTATCATTGTCTTAAACTTTCCCCCGGTCGCAAGAACCCATCGGAGCAGTCCATGGCGGTGAAAACCGATCTCGAATATCGCATAGCGGAAACGCCTGC
>DATEJO010000303.1:0-29077 GCA_035277905.1 Candidatus Sulfotelmatobacter sp. | reverse complement strand
TGCTTTGCCGGCCAGCATCAGCTATTTGGAAGAGCGGACCGTCGGCCCGTCGTTGGGTGCCGATTCGATTCGCGCTGGCGTACGGGCGGCGGTGATCGGCATGGTTGCGGTGCTCATCTTCATGTTGGTCTACTACCGCGGCGCCGGTGTCAATGCCGATATCGCACTGATCTTCAACCTGATCATCTTGCTAGGATTCCTCGGCTGGTCGACCATCGCCGGAGTCAATGTAGCACTGACCTTACCGGGCATTGCGGGAGTGATTCTGACGGTCGGTATGGGCGTGGACTCTAACGTCTTGATCTTTGAGCGTATTCGAGAAGAATTGCGGAACGGCAAGACGCCGCCGTCAGCCGTCGATCAGGGATTCAGCCATGCCTGGGTCACGATTCTTGATACGCACGTCACGACCATCGTCTCGGCAGCCATTCTGTTTATGTTCGGTACGGGGCCTGTGAAAGGTTTCGCCACGACGCTGACGTTCGGCTTGCTGGCTAACCTGTTTACGGCGGTGTTCGTGTCGCGGGTGATTTTCGAGTGGGTGCTCAGCCGCAAGCAGCGCGGTGAAGCGCTGAGCATATAAGAAATTTGGTAATTGGGAAATTTGGTAATTGTGTAATTTGAGCCGCTCGCGCCGACAGGTTCGAGAATTACAAAATTACTAAATTTCCCAATTACTCAATCGGATAAGGGGCTACGACAGGTGGAGTTCTTTCATAACGTCAACATCGATTTTCTCAGCAAGAAGTGGTATTTCCTTGCTTTTTCGCTGATCTTCAGCGTCGCGGGTGTGTGTTCCATGTTGTTCTGGCACGGCATTCCGTGGGGCGTTGATTTCCGTGGTGGCACGCTCGTCACTGTGAAGTTCTCCCACACGCCGAATGACAAAGCCATTCGCTCAGCGATGGATCGCGCGAACCTCCGCAATGCCAAGATTCAGAGCATTGGGGGCCAGGGCGTCGTGAACGAAGTCCTGATCGATCTCGACGTAACGGAGACCAGCGAAAAAGCGCTGGATCAAGGCAAGAACACCATCATCAACGCGCTCGAGACGAACAAGCCGGCCGGTAAGCAGGATCTGAACAACGCCAGCGTTCTGTCGATCAAGAATTATCTGATGGACAAGGATCCGATGCACCTTGGCACCGACGCCGACCAGAAATATACGGCAGAGGCTCAGGCCATCGTCGACTATCGCGACAAGACTCTGGGGGGCGTGTTCAACTCCTTCGATCAATTGAAAGGCGCGCCCGGCATAGATCCATCCGCTGCCGCGACGTTGCCTGATGGATTCTTTCTTTCCGATTTCAATGTGCGCAATGTCGCCATCGTAGGTCCACAGGTGGGCGGCCAGCTTCGCAAGCAAGCAGGATTGGCTACCCTCTATTCGCTTCTCGGAATGCTGGTCTATCTAGGGTTCCGCTTTGAATGGATTTATGGCGTTGCGGCCGTAATTACGGTGTTTCACGACACGTTAATTACGGTTGGGGCATTCTCCCTGACGAAGACAGATATCAGTCTGACGGTGATCGCGGCCATCCTGACGCTGATTGGTTACTCCAATAACGACACCATCGTGGTATTTGACCGCATCCGCGAAAATATTAAGCTGATGCGCCGCGAAAAGCTGTCGGACATTGTTAATCGCAGCATCAATCAGACTCTTAGCAGAACCATCTTGACAGCGGGCTTAACCTTCCTTACTGTACTTGCTCTCTTTCTGTTCGGCGGCGAGGTGCTTCATGGATTCAGCCTCGCGCTGGTCATCGGTATTTTGATCGGGACATATTCTTCGATTGCCATTGCGGCTCCCATCCTGGTGGCTTATCAGGACTGGCGAGTGCAAAAAGGCAAGCGTCCGGTCGCTATGCCTGGCAAAGCTAGGTAAGTTACCGTATGGCACTATGCAATTGATTGCGTTACGCCTTCTTACGTAAGAGGTTAGAGGGTTTGCTCGGCGCGCTTCGGAACTGAATTCCGGCCTTTGGAGCGTGGTACCGAAACCGGGAGCAAAGGAGAGGTAGTCGGTGTCTAAGTATCCGTAGGGGTCCGAAAGCAGTTTGGGGAGAATTCCAATGTTTGAAGACAGTCTTATTGAGTCAGGCGGCAGGTTAAAAACGAAGCGGGGACGGACGTCGGTTGTGGCCTTTATTCTTGAGGCGATGATCATCGGCGTCATGGTCCTGATTCCGCTAATATTCACAGAAGCCCTGCCCAAGCAACAGCTGATGACATTCCTGGTGGCGCCCCCGCCACCTCCACCACCGCCTCCGCCGCCGGCCGCGGCTCCGGTCAAAATCGTGAAGCAGATTCAGACCGATATTGTGAACGGTGAACTGCGCACTCCGACCAAGATTCCCAAAAAGGTTCAGATGATCAAAGAGGATGAGGCTCCGCCGCCGGTGATGGCGTCTACCGGCGTCGTCGGTGGCGTTCCGGGCGGCGTTCCGGGTGGATCGATGGGCGGGGTAATCGGCAGCGTGCTGAGCTCTACACCGATGGCCGTGCCGAAAATTGCTACGCCGCAGCGGGTACGCGTTTCTTCCGGTGTGTCGCAGGGGCTTTTGATCCGCAAGGTGGCTCCGAATTATCCGCCGCTTGCGCGTCAGGCTCGCATTCAGGGCTCGGTGGTTCTGCAGGCGCAGATCAGCAAAGAAGGAACGATTCAGAACCTGCAGTTGATCAGCGGTCACCCGATGCTGGCTCCGGCGGCCATCGAGGCCGTGAAGCAGTGGAGATACAGGCCATATCTGCTCAACGGGGAACCCGTCGAGGTGGAGACGACCATTCAAGTGAACTTCACTCTTGCTGGCGGTTAGACTGCTGGAGGAGTAGAGTAGTTCGTTTTGAGCGTAGATTGGCCCTCCCCTCCTACCTCATGGTAGGCGGGGAAGGCGCTTCAAAGTGTCCGGGCTCGCCGCCTTCTGCAATTTCTGGCCATCGCGAACCGTGCACTCCCGGCCAAGAGCCGTACGCCTTCCGGCAGATGGAGTTCCTATCCAGCGGTTGGCACCTGGAAGCGCATCAAAGTGTCCAAGTAGGTAGAGAGTTCCGAGGAGGAAAAAGCAACTCATGTTCGCAACTCACGTAGCACTTCTCAATCACGTACCCGCCGCAGCCACCTGGATCATGCAGGAGGGCGGCACATTGGCAACTGACCCACTCGGCCTGTGGAGGGCGATGGGATGGGTTGCCCGCACCGTTGTCATCATTCTGTTCATCATGTCCGGATGGTCCATCGGCGTGATGATCGATCGCGCCATGGCTTACAGCGCAGCTCGTAAGCAGTCGCGCGCATTCGCTCCGGCAGTTGCTGGCGCCCTGCGCGATGGACGTATCGACGAGGCCATCAAGGTGGCTGAGCGCAACAAGAAGAGCCACCTGGCCAAGGTTGTCACCGCTGGCCTGATGGAATTCAAGGCTCACCAGGACAGCCCGGGCGCTATCCCTGGAGAAACCATTGAAGCCTCGAAGCGCGCTTTGGAGCGCACCGAAGCCATCGTCCACGCCGAACTGAAGCGCGGATTGGGCGGACTTGCCACCATCGGATCGACCGCTCCCTTCGTGGGACTGTTCGGAACCGTCATGGGCATTCTGAACGCCTTCATCGGCATCAACAACTCGAAGGCCACTGGTCTGGCAGCCGTTGCCGGCGGTATTGCTGAAGCGTTGGTGACGACCGCGATCGGACTGCTGGTTGCGATTCCGGCCGTGATGATGTTCAACTACCTGACCGGCCGCGTGGAAGCGTTCGACGTGGAAATGGACAACTCGTCGAGTGAATTGATTGACTACTTCCTGAAGAAGCGCGGCGACGTTCGCCGGTAAAACCGACTTGTTTCCGCGATGAGTTGCTTGTCCGGCGCTGGAGAAATCCGGCGCCGGATCTCTCCAACTTGAACGCGCCACGAAAGTCAGCGCCACGCGGAAGCACGGGAGATATCAAGCTATGGCAATCGCCAAACGAAACGAAGGAGCCAAGGTCACATCGGAAATCAACGTCACGCCCATGGTGGACGTGATGCTGGTTTTGCTGATCATCTTCATGGTGGTCACGCCCATGTTGCAGAAGGGCATCAGCGTCGATATGGCCAAGGTCAACAATCCGGAACAGATGCCGGACGCGGACAAGGAAGACGCATTGCTCGTCTCGATTACGCGTGACGGCTCGATCTTTTTCGGCAGCGAACGGACCACCGTTGACAATTTGACCGAAAAGGTCAAGGACCGGCTGGCGAACAAGACGGACAAGCGCGTGTATGTGAAAGCGGACATGCGTGCGCGTTACGGCGGAGTCGTGCAGGTCGTCGACGCAGTTCGTGCCGCCGGAGTGGACGATCTTGGCCTGTTGACCGATCAGAAAAAGACGAATACGCCCCCGCCGCCTCCACCTGCGGCCGGGCAATAGGAGAACGACCATGGGAATGGCAGTTGGCCCGAGCGGAGGCCAGAGTGCGAACATTAACGTCACACCGCTCATCGACGTACTTCTAGTACTGTTGATCATCTTCATGGTGATCTCGCCGGTGACGCCGAAGGGACTGGACGCGCTAGTGCCCCAGCCGCCTCCGCCGAACGCGCCCAAGAATACGCAACCTGACCGGACTATTGTCGTGCAGGTGATCGACCGCGGAGCCGGACAGGATCCGGCCCTCAAGATCAACGATCGAGACGCTACCTGGGACAACCTGCAGGGGCAGTTGACCGATATTTACAAGCAGCGCGCGGAGAAGGTGATGTTTGTGAAAGGCGATGACGCGATTCCTTTTGCCAACGTCGCCAATGTCATCGACATTGCTCACGCTGCCGGCGTAGACAAAGTTGGTCTGATCACTGCAAAGATTGAATCGGGCAGCTAAACTGCCTTTGGTAAGGTTCAGGGCTGCATTCTTCTCATTCGGGCCGAACGGCACGGAAGCAGTTGCTTCCGTGCTGCCCCGGACCCCGCTTGTCAAACCGCTGTCTCTGGGCCTAGGATGCTGTGGTCGAGGGAGACTTATACCGCAATGAATAAAACTCTAAGACTGTTGACGCTGGCGGCAGTAGGGCTGGCGCTTTTTTCTTCTGTGGGATGCGACAAGCTGAAGGCTCGTGATCAGCTGAATAAAGGCGTGAAATCCTACAAAGACAATCACTACGAGGAGGCGATCGACCACTTCCAGAAAGCCGTGCAACTGGATCCGGGCCTGATCAACGCTCGTATGTATCTGGCCACCGCTTTCGTCTCGCAATACATTCCGGGAGTCGATTCACCGGACAATCTGCGGACAGCTCAACAGGCCATCGACGAATACCAAAAGGTGATCGATGCCAATCCTTCGCGCGAACAGAAGGTGAATAGCGCAAAAGGTATCGCTTACCTATACCTGAATATGAAGAAGTGGGACGATGCCAAGAAGTATTACCGCATGGCGTCGGAGCTGGATCCGAACGATCCCGAGCCCTATTATTCCATCGGCGTGATTGACTGGACGGCTTGCTACCAGCCTCGCATGGAAGAGCGGGCCAAACTGGGCATGAAGCCGGAAGAGCATCTCAATGCCAGCAACAAGGATCAGAAAAAAGTCTGCGAAGAGCTGAAGGAGAAGAACTCGCCCTACATTCAGGAAGGCATCGACAGCCTGAACAAGGCGATTCAGCTGCGTCCCGACTATGATGACGCGATGGCGTACATGAACCTGATGTACCGGGAACGGGCGGACGTCGAGTGCGAAGATCCTGCGGCCCGCGCCGAAGATCTAAAAACCGCTGATCACTGGGTGGATGAGACTCTTCGCGTAAAGAAGGCGAAGGCTGAAAAGGCCGCGCAGAGCCAGGGTGGCGGCATCACGATGGACAACACGAAGTAAACAGTACAAGCCTGAGCAACGAATCAAGCCTCCTGTGATTTCGGTCGCAGGAGGCTTTTGCTTTTGAGGATGAACGCCCCAACACTCTATTTTGAGTAGAGAAGCACTTCTACCTTGGCAAACTCCCACCGCTCGACGCGAGGGAATGTCTCCAGCAGAATTTGAGTCAACATGGCGGTTGTCGGATCAGGCTTTCCAGCCGGTCCGTTGTTCATCAGCATGACCCAGATCCGTGAATGCTGAGGAGCCGTGCTGCGCACAAAATCTGCCGTGGGCTTACCAGTAAAGTCGCGATAATCCAAACCCGGTCCGTGATTTGGAAACAGGACCTTCGGTCCTAATTGACCTTTGTATTCGGGGCTCGCAGTATTCTCTCCGGCGCGAAGCGACCGGAAGAATTCATATGGAATGCGTGTTTCAGCGATGTGAAAGAGAATCGCGTCGCCGGGCTGGGCATGGTCGAGAATGAAATTGGTGGCGGCTTCCGAAGCGTCGCGCTCCTGGTCGAAATCGTGTCCATATACGAAAAGAGTTCCCTGCGAGGCCAAAAGCAAAGCCACTGCGGCTGCCGCGCCCACAGCCCACGCACGCCGCAAGCGGGCTATTCCAGCTGCGGCGAGAATCAATAGAGGTGGCAGGCAAAAGATCATGTAGCGCGCCAGGAACACCGGCCTCGCAAACGACAGGATTACGGTCAGCACCACCGGAAAGAGCAGCCAAATGAGCAGAAACTGACAGCGCCACACGTCCCGCCCTTGGTTCCGTTCGAATAGCTTACTCGCTGAAGGTGCGATCGCGAATCCGCAGGCGATGACCACGACTGCCAGCAGTTCCCAGCCGTTGCTTCCGGATATATGTTCAAAAAATTGCAGCAAGTCACCAAACTCAGGCCGTTGAATCCATTTGATTGGTCCCGCTCCGGTCTTAGCGACAAAGACCAAAAGGGGCGAGACTGCAATGGCGATTGTGATCCATGCGCGGCGAAGGTCGTCCGAGGCTCGCTTGTCCTCACCAGTTCTGAGCCGCACCGCCAGCCAATGGGCTGCGATCAGCAGCAGCGCGTAGAAGTGTGCATAGACTGCAAGAACACTGAAAACGATGTACCAGGCGCGATTCCGCGGCGTCGGATTTCTGAGCCATGCGATGAGGAATCCTGAAGAGACTGTAGCGAGCAGCACGAATAAGACATAACTGCGCGCCTCCTGGGAATACCGGACGTCGTAGGCATTGAACGCAAACAGGGCGGCGGTAATAAGCGCAACTCGGCGGTCAAAGAGAAGCTTGGCAAGCCAATACACAACTGGAACCGTCCCTGCACCGATGACGGCTGAGAGGCTGCGAATGAAAAATGGACTCTCCCCAAAATGCAGCCATATGCGCAGCAGTAGGTAATAAAGCGACATGTTCGCTTCGCGCCACCACAGCAGGTGAAAGAAATTTCCCCAGCTGATGCGAGCAATCTCGACGCTGAAACACTCGTCGAACCAGAAAGGCTTGCAGGCGATACACCACAGGCGAATGGCCAGTGCAGCGGCGGACAAGAGCAAGACGGCCGCCCACGTAAACAGAACCGTAGATTCAGGCTTGCTGATTGGGCTTTCTGCCGAATTCACAGCCTGAGATGCCTGCATGCGGGAGTTTTCAGCGCTGATTCGAACTGATCATACTATCGTGACGACGGCGCGAGTTAAGCACTTGGGCCAATACAACCGCCCTGGCCCGGAACGTGTCCTCGCCGAAGGCAGTACAATAAGCGGTTTGGCCAGTACGAGCCGAGAGGATTTCCAAATCTTACGCATGTTCAAGAAGATCCTGATCGCGAATCGCGGTGAAATCGCGGTACGAGTCATCCGGGCGTGCCACGAAATGGGCGTCGCGGCGGTCGCCGTGTATTCCGATGTCGATCGCGCCTCGCTCCATGTGCGCAAAGCCGACGAAGCTTATCCCATTGGTCCGGCTGCGTCTGCCCAGTCGTATCTGAACATCGCAAAAATCATCGACGTCGCCAAACGATCCGGGGCCGACGCCGTCCATCCCGGCTATGGATTTCTCTCGGAGAATCCGAAATTCGCGAGAGCCTGTGCCGAAGCCGGCGTGAAGTTCATCGGTCCGACAGCGGCGGCGATGGACGCCATGGGCTCAAAGACCCGCGCCCGTCAGGCGATGGAGCGCGCCGGTGTGCCATTCGTCCCAGGCACCTCACGAGGGCTCGAATCGGTCGAGCAAGCGGAGCAGGTTGCCGCTCGGATTGGATACCCGGTCATGTTGAAAGCTGCCGCGGGAGGGGGCGGCAAGGGGATGCGTCTCGTGCATGCGCGGGAAGATCTGAAGGCGGCGCTCGAGAGCGCGCGCAGTGAGGCGGAACGCGCGTTTGGCGATGGCGAGGTTTATATCGAGAAGGCGATCGTGAATCCTCGGCACATCGAGATGCAGGTTCTCGCCGATGAGCATGGGAATACGGTCTATCTCGGCGAGCGCGAGTGCTCGCTGCAACGCCGGCACCAGAAAGTCGTAGAGGAAGCGCCGTCGCCAATTGTCGACCCCGAGATGCGGCGCAGGATGGGCGAAGTCGCCGTGCGGGTTGCACAGTCGGCCGGATACACGAACGCAGGCACGGTCGAGTTCCTTGTGGATCAGCAGAAGAATTTCTATTTTCTCGAGATGAATACACGCCTGCAGGTGGAGCATCCGGTTACGGAGCTTGTGACCGGATTAGATCTTGTCCACTTGCAGATTCACATCGCGAACGGGGATCCATTGCCCTTCACGCAGGAACAAGTCAACATTCGGGGGCACGCGATCGAATGCCGCATCTACGCCGAAGATCCCGATAACAACTATTTTCCGAGTCCCGGCAAGATCACGCTGCTGCTATTGCCCTCTGGACCGGGCATTCGCCGCGATAGTGGAATGTACGAGGGCTGGACGGTCCCGATGGACTACGACCCGCTATTGGCCAAGCTGATCGGGTACGGTACGGACCGAGATCAGGCTATCGGACGCCTGAGCCGGGCGCTGAATGAATATTTCGTCGGCGGCATCAAGACGAATATATCTCTCTTTCGTCGAATTCTGCGCAATCCCGAATTCCGCGCCGGGAAAATCGACACCGGTTTTCTGGATCGTCTTCTGAAGCAGAAAGACTCGGTTGCCGACACAGACCCACAAGCGACGGAAGTTGCGGTGATCGCCGCAGGGATGTTTGCCGCGCTCGGCTCCTCAGCAGCCGTACCAGGCGAGCGGGCAGCCACGGACAACACAGCCCATGATTCGAAACCTTTATCGAACTGGAAGAGCGCAGCCTATCGCGAGGGGTTGCAGTAGATTGCGGCACTGAGAACCGAGAACTGCTTCCAATGGTTTACGACATCTCTATCGACGGCAAACCTTACCGGCTCGAACTGGAGCAGACCGAAGGCCGATGGAATTGCCAAGTCGACGGCAGAATCGTCGAGGTCGATGCCGTTCTGGCACGCCCTAATGTGATTTCGCTGCGCATCGGCAACAAGGCGTACGAAATCAAATGTGAGCGCGTTAGCGGCGATTTGCATCTCTGGGTGGGCAGCCAGCGCTTTGGCGCGGAAATCCGCGACCCCCGATCGCTTCGCAGTCGGGCCCGCTCTGCCGATGAACACGGCCCCAGGAAGCTGACTGCGCCGATGCCAGGCAAGGTCGTTCGTCTTCTGGTTGCTCAAGGAGCGGAAATCGAAGCCGGAGCAGGTGTTCTCGTCGTCGAGGCGATGAAGATGCAGAACGAGGTGAAGTCGCCGAAAAAAGGAACCGTTCAGAAGATCCTGGTCGCCGAAGGTGCGGCGGTCAACGCCGGAGATGTTCTCGCAATTGTCGAATAGACTCTACGGCTTCTCGATCCCGTTGCTGTCGAGGATCTTTTTCGCGTAGTAGTTCTCCACCTTTGCGCCGTCGCGCAGAACCTCATAATAGGCGGATTTCAGCAACTGTTCGCGGCGGTCGCGCAGTTGCGAACGGATCGCCTGCTGCACACGCGGATCCGAGAGATCGCGCTGTCCGGCCGGTTCTTTCTCGACAAGTTTCACAATGCGGAATCCCATCAGCTGACGAGATGCGGGATTTGTTACCACGATAATGGGACTGTATTGACCAGGCTTGAGCTTCATCACGGCGTCGCGTGTCGCCGGATCGGTTCCTTTCAAGCCAGACTCGGGCACCGTGCCAAGATCGCCACCGTTACCAGATGTCTCCGGGTCTTCGGAATACTTCATTGCCAGGGTGGCAAAGTCATCGCCGCTATCCAGGCGATTGGCGATCATCTGAATCTTTTTGCGGGCGTCAGCCTCGTTCTGCGCTTTGTCGTTCTGGTGAGCCTGCGGATTCGGCATCGGCGTCACCATGATCTGCGCCAGGTGATATCGAGGCTCGATCAGGTTGAACTCAGCCTTGTGCGCGTTGTAATAATCCGCGATGTCCTGGTCGGTAACGTTGATCTTGGAGTCGACTTCCTTGTTCAGGACCTTATCCACCGTAATGGAGCGGCGGATGTCGCGCTTGAAGTCAGCTTCGGTGATCTTCTTTTCCTGAAGACGTTTCTGAAACTCCTCTTGTGTGAAGGGTGTCTTAATCTCGTTGTATTTCTTATCGACGTCGTCGTCGGTCGCAAGCAACCCGAGTTTTTCGGCACGGCGCATCAGGATCTCGTCGTCGATCATCTGGTGCAAAATCTGCAGCCGTAAAGCCGTCGCCTGTTCGCCAGTGGGTGCCGGTTGGGTGGAAGACGCCTGATAATTGTCGTAGTACTTATCCACGTCCGAGCGGAAGATCTTACGCCCGTCGACCGTGGCCATAACATCGCCACTCGGCTGGGAATTGCATGCCGCAAGGATCGAGAGCAGGAGGAGAAGCGCGAGGCCGGAAGCGATCCGGACCCCGGATGAGCTTTTCTTCAAGGATGTTCTCCGTTACAAACGAACACAACGAAATTGAGGCCGAGAGCCGGCCAACGCCCGAAACAAACGCTCCATCAGCCCTGTTTACTTGGATGCAGGCCCGGTTGCTGGAGGGGCCTGCGAGGCGGGAGGATGTTCCGGTACGGGCTCCCCCGCGTCCTTCAGCGCACTATCCAGCGCTGCTCGCAGTTCACTAACAGGGACTGCTCCATCGATCTTCTGACCGTTGATGAACAATGTGGGAGTCGCGCTCACTCCCAGTCCATCTCCCTCTTTCATGGACGCTCTTACGGCGTCCTCATTTTGCGCTTTTACGCAGGACTGCAGCTTCGTCACGTCCAGATTGTGCTTCTGGCCCTGCAGCATCGCCATCTTATCGATGGCGTCGAAGCGTGCAGGTTGTGTCTTTTCCAGGTCCACGTCGTGTTTGTTGGCGTGAATGTAGTCCGCAAAATCCCAGTAGGCGTCCGTATTCTGGCTGGCCAGGCAATTGGCGTCCACGGCGGCATGCAACGCCCAGGGATGGATCTCAGTCAGCGGGTAATCCTTGTAAATGAACGTGACCCGGTCGCCATATTCCTTCAGGATTTCGGGGAACAGGGTTTCATGCATGCGGGCACAAAATGGGCACTCGAAGTCGTCGTAGTTGACGACAACCACCTTGGCAGACTTTGCCCCGCGGCTCGGGCGGCCTTTCACATCGATCTTGCTCATCAGATCGGCGAAGGGATCCTTGGTCAAATCAAACTTCGTCACCCGCAAGAGAGTGTTTCGATCTTTCGACAGCTCGAAATTGTAGTCCTTCTTCTTGCCGGGACCACCGTCAATGTTGACCGAAACGGTATCGAATCCGGGTAGATCGCCGTTTGGCGTGATATTCCCGACGACGACTTTCACCTCGGCTGGAATGTTGTAATACGAGCGGACTTGATGCTCAATCTTGAGAGCTAGAGCGGGGGGTGTCGACTGGGCCACGCAGCCCAGGCAAACCAGGAGCAAAACGAACAGGGAACGCCGAATTAAAATCACTAGAAACCGCCTTAGCATGTCTTGAATAAGGATTGATTATCTCACACGGTACTGGGCCCAACGCCGCTCGGGCGGCCTTTCACCCAGCGCGTCGTATTTGCTCCGGTGACAACAGACTATTCATTGATCCAGACCGGAATCCCTCCAAATCGAGGGTGACGAACTGGAACCCGAGCCGTTTGAAGATGGCTGTGAATTCGAGTGCCATTGCCGGGTCCAGGGCGCGATTCATTTCTTCGCGAGCGATCTCGATGCGGACGATATCGCCGTGATGCCGGACACGGAACTGGCGGAATCCGAGAGCGCGAAGGGCCTCCTCGCCTCGTTCGACCATATCGAGAGCCTCGCGCGTCACAGGTCTACCGTATTCAATCCGGGACGATAGGCATGCCGAAGCTGGTTTATCCCAGATGCGAAGGCCAGCATCCTGTGCGAGATCGCGAATGTCCTGTTTCGTGAGTTCCGCCTTCAGAAGCGGCGCCGCCACGTGATGCAGTTTGGCGGCCTGCTGCCCAGGCCGAAAGTCGCCCTGATCGTCCACATTGACGCCGTAAGCAATTGTGTCGAAGCCGCGCGTAGCGCGAATCTCCTCCATGACGGTGAAAAGTTCGTCTTTGCAGTGGAAGCATCGTTGTCCATCGTTCCGGACATACTCGCCACGCTCGAGTTCAGACGTCGAGATTACTTCCACTGGAATGCCCTGTTCATTCGCGAACGCAAGGGCATCCGCAAGTTGAGTCCGCGCGAGGCTGGCGGAATCCGCGATCACGGCCAGCATGTTGTTTCCCAGAGTGCGATGAGCGATCCAGGCAAGATAGGCGGAATCAACGCCGCCCGAGTAGGCGACCAGCAAGCGGCCCATTGTGCGCAAGTCGGTTCCGAGCGCGGACGATTTCTCGGCGAGGCTGAGTTGGGGAACTGACATCGGTACTATCGTATCAGTCCTGCCGCTTCACTCCGAATTAATACAAACGTTCCTGTTTCCTGAGATTGCCGAAGGATCCGATATTGGCAAGGCTGAATGTGAAGCGGAACAGATTCTCATTGCGCACATTGGCGATGGCGTAGCGGCGGTATTCGAGCGTGAGCCCGCAGCAGTCCCAGTTGTACGTAGTTTGCGCAGTGGCGAACTGCAGTTGGCCTGTCTCCGAGTCGAAGCCGAAGCTGCTTGCGGCGCTCGCCCCACGTTTTGACAGGCCGCCGTAACCCAGTGCTACGCGAAACTGCTGGAACTTACACGTGACCTGATTCCCACTAGTTGTTGGACCGCAGGTGCCTTCGCTCAGACTCGGGGGACTCGTCACGGTCTGGGGAATCTGCAGGAATGCGTCGCCGCCGCCGACGGTAAACTTTCCCACGTTGTAGTTCACCAGCAGCGTGCTTCCGTCGATTCGACCCAGCTGGAAGTCGTAGTCTGAGTCCCATTCCGTATCCGTGCGGCTGCTGGTGGCAATCCGCAGGCGTGAGATCAGCGGCGAAAGGTATCGTGCGTCCGTCACGAAGGCGATGCCGGTGAGATCTTCCGTTGTCGTGAAGACGTTGCGCTGTCCCGGTACCAGGGCTCCGCCAAAAGTAGGATCGAAGAAGTATTTCTGCGTCAATTCCCAGCTTGCGACCTCCCGTGCTTCGCGGTCGGGTGCACACGGCTGGCTCTCGAGACTCGTCATCCGTGCCCAAGGGACGGTCTGCTCCGGAGCCGGCGCTCCGACGGCGAGACCGGTCATCTGTGTTTCGCATTCCTCGATCGACCGGGGTCTTCGCTTCGCGTAAAGGCGCGTCACAAGACCGTACTGCACCTCATTTGTATCGCTCAGGATGTCGCGTTCGTCGAAATGCAGCACATTGGCGAAGTCGTTGACGCCCGCGACGTATCGATAGATGGCGCGCGGTTCGATTACGTGCTTCCACTTTCGCCCCAGGAATTCTTTATCGAATACTTTTTCCAAAACCGGGGGGCGAAGCTCCACGGTAGTTTCCAACGCCTGGCGGTTCGTCGGGTCGTGCACATCCACTCCGTCTACGAAACGTTCGGTGTAGTACGTTTCATGAAGAGCCAGCCCGGGGCGGAGCGACCATCCGTGAAACTGCAGTGGCAGAGAGACTTCAGGGCTGAAGTCGAAGCGGCCGATCAGGCTGCTTGTCTGGAATCCGGGTTCGCTCCGGGAGAGTCCAGCCATAGACGCATCAAAGGACCATTGAAACGGAGAATGCCAGAGCTGCCGGTCAACGGTAGAAGCATCGATGCTGGGAGTGTGCAAAATCCGAATTGAGTCGAACGTTGGCGGATTCGACAGGCTCCCATCGGGGTTTGTAGTCTGGAAAAAGTTCTGATACCGCTCGACCGTGCCGCCAAAAGAGAATCCGTTGAAATCTTTGGCGAGAAAGATTTGCGACTTTACTTCTGAGTTGATGGCTTGTGTAAACACATCGTTGAAGGCCAGCCGGAAGATGAAGGAGCTCAGGTAGTCGACATTTGAAACTGCGCGGAATCCGTATGCGTTCCCCTCCGCGATGAGGCGCGCTTCCTGTCCACCCTCGCGCAAAAGCTTTTGGCCGTTTTGGGTGCCAACTTCGATTCCGCGGTCAATCACGCCAAAAAAACTCAGGTCAACATAGGAATCATTGCTCGGGCGGGCGCGGAATTCGCCACGTTGCGACCAGCCACGCTTGGAGAAATATTGCCCCCCGATGGTTGCGTCCATGCTGCGGTTGATGACCCAATAGAACTCGTCGCCGATCTCATTGCCATTCGTCGACGATCGTCCGGCGCTCGGCACCAGGAATCCGGTCTGCCGGGTTTCGTGTGCGACTGGATGCGTCGCGTATGGGAAATAGAAAACCGGGATGCCTCGGATCAGGAATGCGCTGTGATAGATGGTGGCATTTCCGCCGACGTCGACCACCACTTTGCGCGCGTCAAATTTCCAGTTGGGGTGCGGGAGTTCGCAGGTCGTGATGCTGCCGTGATAGACCAGATAGTGTTCGGGGGTAGTTTTTTCCACAATCTTGCCATTGAAAGCGAATGGCGCGGTCGACGTGAGAGTGATGCGGTTGCCCCGGATCCGCATTCCTGTCGTCGCAGTGACGTCGTAGAACTTCCCCGTTTCGGCCGTCAGGTTGTATTCGCCGCGGCTCGCTTTGATGTGGTCGTCATTGGGCCCGCCGTCCAGCCGGAAATGCCCCGATGCCGTGGCTTGTCCGCTGTCGGAATCGTAGGTTGCTTCATCCGCTCGAAGGATGTAGGTCCGATAGTGAATTTCAACGTCGCCATGCAGCTTGTAAACGTCTCCGTCCTTTTCCTGCTGCACCGCGCAGAAAATTGTTCCGTCATTGAGGACGGTAGCGGCACGGGTGCCGCAAGGCGCTTCTGAAGTTTCAGGAACGGCATTTTCTGATTTTTCTTGTGATGAAGAATCCGCGATTTGTGCAGGAACCTGCGACAGCAACCCGCTGGTTACTAGCGCCGACGCGAGAACCTGATGACAAAGAAACAGCGCCGTGATAAGGAATCTAGTGCGGAAAATCATTCGGGAAAAAATCAACAACAGAAGACGGCAGTCCACCGCGGGCGAAACTATCCTTTCGCATGCTTGTCGCGGCACCGTGAACTTAGCACGACGCTGCCCGTAAGGAAAAGTATCGACCATGGGTAAGATTGTTGCCGATTCTCTCCCGGTTGTATTGGTCAGGGTGGTGAGTTGAAGTTTCTGGATTCATATTCATGAATTGTCCGAAGTGTGGTGAAGATTGCAGCTGTCCGGTGGATGTCCCTGGGAGCGTTTCTGCGGATTCAAGTACTGCGGAGGCCGATCTGTTCGGTGCTTCCGAGGCACCGAATGATGAAGAGTCTCAGCCGCCAGCATGGCGCGATGAACTTTCTGCACGACTGAGCCGATATCGTTCGCGCCACAAAGCGCCTCCACCACGGTATCCGTCGCTGAGATTGCCGTTTGAGCCGGCGCCATCTCCTGCCAAGGCCACATCCGAAGATTCGTTTCAGACTTTCGCGCCTGCGTCGAATCACGCGCTCGCTCTTGATGGAAGGCACGAGGCTGCCGGGTCTCCCGAACCTCAGATGAAACCCGATCAAAGCCATGCTCATGATCGCTCGGCCGAGGAGCCGCCGCCTGCGCAACCCGCCCCGCATTCCGGGGCCAAGATCATTGAATTTCCCCGATTTGCCTGGGCTCCTCCGGCGCCTCCACCGGGCCAACTTGCCGAGCCGGTCATGGATCGGCCGAGGATTCTTGATGTACCGGAAGTCGAGCCTGCGTTGCCGGCTCTTGGCGGAATCACAATCGAGCCAGTCGAGAGAGAAGAACTCGAGAAACGCCCCGGAATCGACATTCCTCTGCAGAACGTTCCGCTGGGTCGGCGCCTGTTTGCGGCAGGGATTGATGGTCTTTTAATTGCGATTGCTGCCGCACTCTTCGGATTCATCTTCTGGAAGATCGCCGCAGTCCGTCCCCCGAAGTTACAAATCGTGGGCATCTCGGCAGGAATGCTCTTCGCGCTTTGGGCGGCCTACAACTATCTTTTGGTCGTATATGGCGCCAGCACTCCCGGACAACGCGCCGCTGGCCTCCGACTCGCAAAGTTCGATGGCACCTGCACCGGTCGTTCTCTGCGGCGCTGGCGTGTTCTGGCGTCCTTTCTCTCCGCCGTCTCTGCCGGGATGGGCTACGCCTGGGTCTTTCTCGACGAGGATGGACTCTGCTGGCACGATCGGATCACGCATACCTACCTGGCTTCCGGCGAATCAGTCGACTGAAGGCGCGCGTTCGTAGCGGCCCATCTTCGCATTCGGTGCGCTGAGAGACTTCTTTTCGCCTCGAACCTGCTCTGGTACGCTACTACGCCATGCGCAGCTTTCTTACTTTCCTCACACTTCTTGCCTGTTCCGCAATCGCCTTCTCGCAGACCCTGAAGCCGGTCTCCGAACGTCTCGCGGAACAAAACGCGATCTTTGACGAGCAGTATGAAACCGATCTGCGCAATTCTCCGGAGCGCGCGACGGCCTTCGGAGACTACCGCTACAACGACAAGCTGAATGATTTCTCGCTGAACGGGATCATGAAGCGCCACGAGGCGGACGTCGCCTTCCTGCACCGGATCGAAGCAGTACCAACGGCGGGCTTCTCCGACCAGGATCAGCTGTCGCACGATCTCCTTATTCGTGTCCTGCAACAACGGATTGCCGACTTCGATCTCAAGGAATACGAGATGCCGATTACCCAGCAGTACGGCATCCACACCAGCCTTGCCGATCTGCCCCAGGCGGTCCCGCTCGATTCGGTGAAGCATTACGAGGACTACATTGCCCGCCTGCACCAGATTCCGCGCGCGCTTGATCAGATGACGGAAGTTCTCCGCGCTGGGATGAAGGACAAACTCATGCCGGTGCGGTTCCTCGCGGAAAAGATTCCGGCTCAATGCGACGGAATCATTGCGAATGATCCGTTTCTGCGACCGACGAAGAAATATCCAGCCAGCGTCTCTCTCGGAGACCAGAAGCGTCTCACCGCGGCGATCACTGAGGCAGTAAATGCCGACGTGCTCCCGGCCTACAAGAAATTCGCAGAGTTCATAAAGACGGAATATGCGCCGCAGGGCCGCACCACTCTTTCGATCATGTCGTTATCCGATGGCGAGAAGCGATATGCAAATGACATTTACGGCCGGACCACGACTCACATGAGCCCGGACGAAATTCATCAGCTGGGGCTCCGGGAAATGGATCGCATCGAAGGCGAGATGACCGCAATCGCGAAGAAAGAAGGGTTCTCCGATCTCGAGTCGTTCCGCGCCTCGCTGAAAACGAATCCCAAGTACATTCCCACCTCAGCCGAACAGATTCTCGATGACTTCCGCCGATACATCGCACAGATGGAACCCAAGCTGCCCCAACTTTTCACGCTTCTGCCGAAATCGCCGGTAACCGTTGAGGCAATCCCGCCATTTAATGCCGGGGCCATGACGCACTATGTGACCGGCACACCGGACGGGAAGCGGCCGGGGCGCGTCGTGATTGCCGTGGCGAATTATTCTGAGCGCTCACTGATCGACGACGAGGCAGTTGCGTATCACGAAGGAGTTCCGGGGCATCATATGCAGCTTTCCGTTCAGCAACAGCTGGAAGGGCTTCCGAAGTTCCGCCTGCACGGGCTCGGATTCAACGCCTACACCGAAGGCTGGGCCCTCTACGCCGAGCAACTGGGTAAAGAAGTCGGCTTCTATCAGGATCCGGTTTCCGATTACGGCCGCCTTTCGTCCGAACTGTTTCGCGCGGTTCGCTTGGTGGTCGATACCGGTATTCATGCGAAAGGCTGGAGCCGCGACCAGGTTGTGGAGTTCATGCGCAAATCCGGAGCCGTCGACGAACCCACGATTCAGACCGAGACAGACCGTTACATCTCCTGGCCCGCGCAGGCATTGAGCTACAAACTCGGCCAGCTGAAGTTCCGGGAACTGCGGGAACGGGCCGAGAAAGAGTTAGGTCCCAAATTCGATATACGGAAGTTTCATGACGAGATGCTCGATGGGGGGACGCTGCCTCTGGACATGCTCGAAGCCCGCACCGACAAGTGGATTGCAGAGCAAAAAGCGAAATGAAACGGCGCTGGTGAACATGCCTTGTTTGGCCACCGTGTTCGTACAGGCGGCCGCCGCACTGTGCTATCTTCAGTAGTTCATTTTTGACTGAGTTTCGTGTCAGGATGCCTACCCCGGCTGAAGGAACAAAACCGGCAGTAAAGGTCTTCGTCGCCACGACGGTGATGTTGACCTTTATTTCTTTCTGGCGTGCGGCCGCGATTGTTCTTTCCGACCTCGCTTCATCGGCCTATTACGCCGGAGGCGACGCCGAAAAGGTCATCGGCAAGAGCGCTCCCTGGTTCATCCTCGCGGTCATGCTGTTCAGCTACGCCGTTCGGGCTCTTTACATCGAGTCCAGCAGCATGTTCACGCGTGGCGGCGTGTACAAGGTTGTCAAAGAGGCCATGGGGGGAACGCTTGCCAAGTTCTCGGTTTCGGCCCTCCTGTTTGACTATGTTCTGACGGGACCGATCAGCGCGGTTGTCGCCGGACAATATCTTGCGGGATTTATCGAGGATCTCGCCCGCTACACCGGACACCCAATTACACGCTTCCCCGAAAATGGCTTTGCCGCCGTATTCGGAGCGCTGGTCGCGATCTATTTTTGGCGGAAGAACACTCAAGGCATTCACGAATCCAGCCAAAAGGCTGTGCAGATCATGATCATCACCACGGTCATGGTCGTTATCTTGATCGCCTGGTGCACCGTTACCGTCTTGCGCGTGCCGATTCAGATGCCGCCGAGCCCGTTCCATCACGGAATGGTTCCCCTGAATGAGGAGTCTCTCGGATGGCTCGCGAAGACCTCGATCCCCAACCTCGCGGCCGGCTCGGCCCTGCTCACATTTGTGGTGATGTTCGTTGGCTTTGGCCATTCAGTGCTGGCCATGAGCGGCGAGGAGACCCTAGCCCAGGTCAATCGCGAAATCGCGCATCCCAAGCTCAAGAACCTCGAGAAGACTGGGCTCGTGATTTTTGTTTACAGCTTGCTGTTCACCTCGCTGGTCTCATTCTTCGCAGTCATGATCATCCCCGACAAGGTGCGTCCGGCATACTTCGGAAATCTGATCGGCGGAATTTCTATTTTCCTGGTTGGGCCAGAATGGGCAAGGCTTTTGTTCCACGGATTCGTCGTGCTGGTGGGAGTCCTGATTCTCTCGGGTGCGCAAAACACCTCGATCGTCGGCGCCAACGGAGTGCTCAACCGCGTTGCCGAAGATGGCGTTCTGACGTCGGCATTTCAGAAACCCCATCCGCGGTTCGGAACGAGCTACCGGATCATCAATCTGATCGTCGGCATGCAGTTGCTGACCATCATTCTGACGAAAGGGAACGTTTTTACGCTTGCCGGACTCTACGCCTTTGGCGTGATCTGGAGCTTTGCCATGATGTCGCTGGCGGTTCTGGTTCTCCGGCACAAGGAACCCGGGGGCCGCGAGTGGAAGGTGCCGGGTAATCTTCATTTCGGACAGCGCGAGATACCGATCGGCGTCATCATCATTTCCGCCATTCTTTTCACGACAGCTATTGTCAACCTGCTGACGAAGAAACAAGCCACGATCGGCGGTGTCGCATTCAGCGCCCTATTTTTCGTTATTTTCACCTACTCGGAGCGGCGTGTTGCCCGCGAACGGCAGGGGAGACCAGAGAGCCTCGACCAATTCCGCGTCTACGGGAATCAGGAACTCGGCAGCGGCGCTATGGGCGTGCGCGAGGGCAACGTCCTGGTCGCGGTGCGCGACCCCAGAAATCTTTACTACCTGCGGCATGTCCTGAGCCACACCAACACCGCGAAGCAGGACGTCGTCGTGATGAGTGCGCGGCTCTATCACCGCGAACATACCTTCAGCGGCAGTACGGTCTTCGAAGCCAGCCAGGTCTTTGACCATTACGAACAGGAACTCTTTACGGCCGCAGTAGCCGTTGCCGAGAAGGAAGGCAAGCCCATTCACCTGCTGGTTGTGCCGGCGACGGATGTGTTTGAAGCCATCATGGTGACGGCTCAGCGGCTCGATTCCAGCCGCGTGGTCTGCGGGCTGTCCAACAAGCTCACTGCCGACGAGCAAGCCAAGCTCACCGGGGATGCGTGGGAGCGCCTGCCTGAACCGCGTCCTCGCCTAACGCTCGAAGTAAGCGCGCCCGACGGTTCCGTTCGCGAATATGCTCTCGGTCCGCACACTCCGCGGATGCGCGCCCAAGACGTCGAATTGATGCACAAACTCTGGCTCGACATTACCGCTGATCCCAAATTCGCCGGAGCCCATCATTACCACATCGTTGCGCTTGCTCTCGAAGAGCTTCAACGCGAGCTGACCACGGAGCAACGGGCGCAGCTCCTGCAAAAGTTGCAGGAAGAGATGAACCGCCCCAACCAGCAGTAGATCCGTTTGTCTGCTGGTGAGAGCGGCGCAGCTTCAGCAAAGAAAAAACCCGGAGCGGGGCACCGGGTAATTGATCATTTTCTTTTGACGAATCAGGCTAGCTGTGGACTCCAGTGCCGCTGCGGTTCTCCGCTGTGTCAGCCTTTTTCTTGCAGCATCCCGCACCATCCTTGGCGCATTGTCCGCCACAGCAGGACGAAGCCATCTTTCCTTTACCACAATCCTTGCAGCAGGAATCCATCTTGGCTTTCCGCATGCAGGATTTCGCATCTTTCCCGCAGCAGGACTTGGCGTCTTTGCCGGAGCAGCACGACTCCATGTCTTTGTTATCTGCGCTTTGCATCTTATGCCGCGCGCAACAGGAGCCTTCTGCCTTTGCATCGGACTTATTCATCTTCTCGCAGCAACTGCACTTGCTCTTTTCTGCTGGGGTGGTGGCCTGTTGCGGGCTAGAAGGCGAGGTCTGGGTTGCGGTTTGTGCCCACGACGCAACTGTCAGGGCCAGTATGAGTGCGAATAGTTTGTGCTTCATGATCTGAATCTCCTTATGAATTCGCGTGCTTGTCTCAAATGAGAATTGGAACTTCGGTGATCGCTAGTGAAATTGAATGAGAACGATCAGGAGAACTCAGATGCGGAGCACCGTGCTTCGTTCGACGGGAGAGATGCCGGGGCCGCCGATAGACAATCCGCCACGGATGAGACTTTGCCGGTCATGAATCGTTGCCGGCACGATTAGATCGATAACCTCGCTTGCCGGATCCTTCAACCGGCTCGCCGTTGTGGGCGTTGCCGGGGTTTCCGGTGCATGTAGCGAGCAGCATGGACGCTGGCGAGGCACGGATGGGCTCTGAGGCAGTATCGGCACCCGATGCTTTGCTCGACCGGAAGAGCGAGGGCAACAGGAATGGGACGATCTAATCGCTGCGAGTGTGCCGCCCGGCAATGCAAGTCCTGCAGACAAAACGCTCGCAGTTGTAAGCGACGCCAGCATCACAGCGGCAATGATCTTCTGCTTCATCTCTACGTTTCAGAGTGACACGCCCGGATGGGGTGGTATGTGATTCGGGTCACAGGCGGGCGTGAGTGGCTACCCTTTGAGTATGTGTTCGAGAGAACTCCGCAGCGTAGGGAACTGGAAGGTGTAGCCGCTGTCGAGCAGGCGCTTCGGTTCAACCCGATCACTGGCCAGGAGAAGTTCATCCGCCATTTCGCCAAAGGCCAACCGCATAACAAAGGCAGGGATGGGGAAGAGTGCAGGCCGGTGGAGTACGGAAGCCAAGGTTTTTGTGAACTGAATATTGGTCACAGGATCCGGCCCGACGAGATTCACCGCTCCTGCCAACGACTCGGTCTTCAGGATGTGCTGAACTGCTCCGACAAGGTCGTCGAGATCGATCCAACTCATCCATTGTTTGCCGCTGCCCACGCGGCCTCCGATGCCGGCTCTAAACGGAGGGAGCATTTGCGCCAGCGCGCCCGCATGCCTCGCCAATACGATTCCGATTCTCATCCGCACGGTGCGAATTCCCGCGTCCGCCGCGGGCTTTCTTGCTTCTTCCCAGTCGCGGGCAAGATCGGCGGCGAACCCTGTGCCTACGGCGCTGTCCTCATTAAGGATTTCATCTGAACGGTTGCCGTAGTAACCGATTGCAGAGGCACAGAGGAATACCCGCGGTTTGACCTTCGCCTGCGCAAGAGCCTGGGCCAGATTGGCCGTGGCCGGAATGCGGCTGTCGCGGATTCTCGCCTTTTTCTCCGCGCTCCATCGTCCAAAGACGCTCTCGCCTGCAAGATGAATGACAGCATTGAATCCTGACACGGACTCCGGATCCATCGGTTGCGCGGGATTCCACGGGATAAGTTCGTTGCTCGAGTCGGGACGGGCCCCAGGCCGCGCCAATCGCGCAATCTTTGCTCCGCCGGACTTGAGAGCAGCCACGACCGCCGATCCGATCATGCCGGACGCGCCGCTCACCGCAATCCGTGCTCCGCGTATCTCCGTCATTTGTTCGCAACTCTAGCAGAACCGGGAGGCTTGGGAGAGCGATTTCAGAATTAAACGCCGCCGAATTTCCTGGCTTGAAAAATTCGAGCAGAACTTTTGAATCTGCTGATCGCGTCGATCTTGCCGTCGCGTCCGGCTTTCGGCGCCATTCATCCGGTGTGCGATTGCTATAATCTATCCAGTTCCCGCGTACTCTCTGCCCGGAGTTCCCCCGACCTCGCGGGTATAATCCATCATGGCGACGCTACGCCAACAGATCGCTACCACTGCACTTACCCTGACCAAGTTCCGCGATCTGATGAAACGGATGCAGGAGAGCCGTCCGAACGACGACCTCACCATCGTCAAGAAAGCCTACGATTACTCCCTGAAACACCACGAAGGTCAGACGCGGGCCTCAGGCGAGCCGTATCTCGTTCACCCACTTGAGGTTGCGCTGGTTTTGGCAGAAATGAAGATGGACCCTGTCGCGGTTGCAGCCGGGCTTCTGCACGATTCGGTCGAAGACACTTCCGTGACGATTGAGGACATCCGCCAGGAATTCGGCGAGCAGGTGGCCCACATTGTCGAAGGCGTCACCAAGATCAGCAAAATTGACTTCGCGACGCGCGAAGAGCAGCAGGCCGAAAACCTCCGCAAGATGATGCTGGCCATGGTCGACGACATTCGCGTCGTCCTGATCAAGCTCGCCGACCGCCTTCACAACATGCGCACGCTCGAGCATCTTGATCCTGAGCGCCAGCGCAAGATCGCCGAAGAGACTCTGGAGATCTACGCTCCCATCGCGCACCGCCTCGGGATGGGCAAGATTCGCGGAGAACTGGAGGATCTCGGATTCCGCTTCCTCGATCCAGTCGGCTACGAGCAGGTTGAAAAAGTCGTCAACGCCCGCCGCAAGCAGGGCGAAGTCTTTCTCGCGAAGATGCAGCAGATCATCACCGACAAACTGAAAGAGGCCGGAATTCAGGCTCGCGTCGAAAGCCGCATCAAGCGTGTGTACAGCATCCACAAAAAGTTACAACGCCAGCGTATTTCGGTCGATCAGGTCTACGACCTCTACGCGATGCGCATCATCACGCGGTCCCTGCAGGATTGTTATGCGGTGCTCGGCATCATTCACAATCTTTGGCGCCCGGTGCCCGGACGAATCAAAGATTTCATCGCCATGCCGCGGCCGAATTTCTATCAGTCGCTGCACACCTCCGTGATCACGGAAGATGGCACGCCGTTCGAGATCCAGATTCGTACCGAAGAGATGCACAAGATGGCCGAAGAGGGAATTGCGGCCCACTGGAAATACAAAGACGGCCCAGTCTCGGCTCAGGACGAGCAGCGGCTTGCCTGGCTGCGCCAGGTGGTCGAATGGCAACGAGATGTCAGCGATCCGAACGAATTCCTGTCGACCCTGAAGGTCGATCTTTATCCGGAGGAGGTGTACACCTTCACCCCGAAAGGCAAAGTCGTAGTTCTTCCCCGTGATGCGACTCCAATCGACTTCGCCTACACAATCCACACCGAGGTTGGACATACCTGCACTGGCGCCAAAGTGAACGGCCGCATGGTCCCGCTTCGTTACAAGCTCCACTCCGGAGACATCGTCGAAATTCTCACACAGCCGGGACACAAGCCCAGCCGCGACTGGCTGGGGCTCGTCAAGTCGTCGCGGTCGCGCAACAAGATCAAGCACTGGCTCAACGTTCACCAGCGCGAGCGTGCGATTGAAATCGGTAAGAAGCTGATCGAAAAGGAAGCACGCAAGTACCGCATCGCGCTCAAGGAGATCAAAGAGGAAAATCTGTTGAAAGTCGCTTCCGGATACGGGCTTGGCAAGATCGAAGATCTCATGGCAGGCATCGGCTACGGAAAATATTCGGCCCGCCAGGTTCTCGCGCGCGTGCTGCCGGCTGGCGCCACACATTCCATCGCAGGAGACATCGAAGCCGAGGGCTTGACCTCGCAGCCCGGCACCATCGCCAACGTCGTCCGCCGTGTCTTCGGAGATCACAACGCGATCACTGTCCGCGGCCAGGGAGACATGCTCGTCTACCGCGCCCGATGTTGTAACCCGATCCGGGGTGAAGGCATTGTCGGTTACATCACACGCGGAAAGGGGGTGGCCGTGCATTCAGTGAACTGTCCGAACGTGACGAATCTTCTCTACGAGCCCGAGCGAAAAATCGACGTCGAGTGGGCGCGTGACGACGCGACTCCGACGGCTTATCCGGTGAAGCTTACGGTCTTCTGCGACGATCGGTTCGGCATGCTGAAGAGCATTACCGGCGTGATCGGAGACGCAAAGAGCAACATCCGCAACATCGCCGCGCGTACCGAGAACAGCCAGGCGAGCGTGGAAGTTGTTCTTGATATTGCCGACCTCAAGCATCTGGAAAACATTATCGCCGGCCTGAGAAAGATCCCTGGCGTACACGAAGTCCAGCGGCTGCAAAAAATCTAACTTCGATTCTCGGTTCTCAGTGGGGGGTGCTTCTCCTTACAAGCAAAATGCACGTGAATGATCCTCTGTGGTACCCTGTGCCCGCTGTGGTGTAGCCTTTCTAGCAGCTGAGAACTTCCATGCGCGAAGTCATTCATACCAAAAACGCCCCGCAAGCCGTCGGTCCGTACTCGCAAGCTATCAAAGCTAACGGATTCGTCTTCGTCTCCGGACAAGTCGCCATCGATCCCGCAACACAACAGGTGATCGATGGTGACGTTAGGGTCCAGACCGATCGTATCCTGCGGAATATCGCCCAGGTGCTCGAAGCCGCTGGCACCTCGATGGCGAAGGTTGTGCGCTCCGGCGTCTTCCTGAAAAATATGAACGACTTCGCCGCCATGAACGAAGTCTATGGCAAGCACTTCAGCTCAGCGCCTCCGGCGCGCACGACCGTCGAAGTGGCGCGTCTGCCAAAGGACGTGCTGGTAGAAATCGACGTGATCGCTCTGGAATAAAGATTAAAACCGCAGAAGGCGCGGAGGAGGAAATGCTCAAATGTCTCTGCGACCTCGGCGTCCTCAGCGGTGATGGTTTGGTTTTCGAAAGGAATAATCCATGAGAATTCAAATTGCCGCCATAATGCTCGCATTTGCGACGACGGCGGTCTGGTCGCAAACCGCAACTCACAAGTCCACCGCCCGTCCCGCCGCCAACGGACCCACCAAAGTCACCGGGGAAGGCACCAAAACCGCCTCCGGCTTGCAGTACTGGGATATCAAGGTCGGTACTGGTCAGGAGGCTAAGAAAGGCGATCACGTGCAGGTTCAGTACACTGGCTGGCTTACGAATGGCAAGAAATTCGACAGCTCCGTCGGAGGCAAGCCATTCGAATTTCGTATCGGCAACGGCGATGTCATCAAAGGATGGGAAGAGGGTGTGACCGGGATGAAGGTCGGCGGTAAACGCCAGTTGCGAATTCCGCCCGATCTTGCCTATGGCAAAGACGGATATCCGGGCGCCATCCCTCCGAATGCCACGCTCATTTTCGATATTCAGTTGATCGGGATAAAGTAAGCGTCGATAGCGCGGCAGGAACGGCGGCGAGGGAAGACACGAGTGTGCCCTCTCGCTGACTCTTAGTTGAGAATGGAATTTCTCGCAGGCTCGCTGGGCGGCGAAGACCTTTAGGCCTTAACCACTTTCCCACTGCGCAGGCAGGACGTGCAGACGCGGATCCGCTTCCCCCGGCCGTTCACCTTGGCGTGCACCGGACGCAAATTGATGTTCCAGCGCCGCTTAGTCACGTTGTGGGCGTGGCTGATGCGGTTTCCCGCTTGCGGCTTCTTACCGCAGATATCACATTGTTGTGCCATTGGACTGCTGCTCCCAGATGATTCAGATCTTGTAGGGCAAACCTAGATTTTACAGGACGGAATGCGGTTTCTGCAATTTGTGGGCAAAAGGAAACGGCCCCATTGAGCCGGGGCCGAACAATTCTTGGCTTACACGAGCACCCTGCGACCTTTAAGTATAGACCGACGGACTCTGGTGCGACCTTTATTTCGTAGTCCTTTCAAACGGGAATCCGACTCTGTTTCCATGCGATACTGGATCATATGCAGTCCCCGCTTCAATCGCCAACTGCCACAACCGATCCCAAATCCGTGAAGGTGAACATCACCTCCGGCACTGGCATGGATATTGAGTGGAATGACGGCCACGTCTCTCACTACACGTTCGTCTTCCTGCGCGATGCCTGCCCCTGCGCCATGTGCGAAGAAGAGCGTGGCAAGTCCGGGCGCCGCGCCGGAGATCCCGCTACTGCGGCTGCCGGTGCTCTGCTGATCTTCAAACCCACCGCGAAACCGCTTTCTGCCGAGGGTGTGGGCAAATACGCGATTAAGTTTTCCTGGAACGATAACCACGACCTTGGGATCTATTCCTGGAAGTTCCTTCGCGAAGTATGCCCCTGCGAAGCGTGCAAATCTGCCCGGGCGGCCGTCTAACGAGCCCTAACAGGATTCGCCATTCTGTCCCCGCCGTTCAGACAGTACAATGGGGATTGCCTGAACGGCCCTTTGTTTCGAATGACCTCTGGCAAACCCAGCTCCGCCGTGCAGTCGGTCTTGAATGAAGTTCTGTCCGAACTGCAAGCCAAAAGCGGCTGCGAAAAATTCGGCCTCACGCGCGATTCTCTTTGCGCGATTCTGACCGATGTCGGGGCGAAGCATCTCTCGTCCGGCGGCGCTGAGCCCGGCCTCCGCGCCTTCTATCTGAGCCTGCGCGTCGACGAGCTGGCTCTCGCACGTGCCTGCGCCGCTGGGCACAATCAGGCCTGGGAAGTCTTCCTCACCCGATATCGCGAAAAGCTCTATCTTTCGGCACTCCGGATCGCGCGTGAAGACTCGGCAGCGCGGGAACTCGCCGATACGTTGTATGCCGATCTTTACGGCACGAATACGCGTGACGGCCAGCGCGTCTCGAAACTGGCTTCCTACTCTGGGCGCGGATCCCTAGAAGGCTGGCTCCGCACCGTCCTCGCGCAGGAATACGTCAATCGCTATCGCCGTACCAAACGGCTGGTCAGCCTTGAGGAAGAATCGGAAGAGGGCGCGCAGTTTGCTGCGCCGGAGCCCGAGCCCGTTCCAGCCGCCGACAACCGCCTCGCCCAGGCGACTGACGAAGTCCTCGCAGCACTATCGCCCGAGGATCGCATGGTGCTATGCGCGTATTATCTCGATGGCCGCACCCTGGCGGAGATCGCCCGTACCTTGGGTGTACACGAGTCCACCATCAGCCGCAAGGTCGATAAATTGGCTAAGTCCTTGCGGAAACAGATCGTTGCCGCCCTCACCCGCCGGGGCATGTCTCGACGGCAAGCCGAGGAGGCCATGGAAGTCGATGTCCGGGACGTGCAGTTGGATATTCGCCGCAGTCTTGCGCAAGAATCTCCTCCGGTGACGTTCTCAAAGAAGAGAGTTGAGGCCGAAGTCCGCGAAGGAGAGGGTTAGCGGCAAAGTACTGTTGAACAGGAACTTAGCAGGTTGGAAACGGAAATGACGGATGTCCCCAAAATCGTGCGGGAGCGGATGAAGGCAGGAATTGCCACAGACATGCACCCCGATGCCAATGTGCTGACGGCCTTCTCCGAGCGATTGCTGCCGGAATCCGAGCGCGCGTTGGTCCTGCATCATCTCGCCCGCTGTGGAGAGTGCCGCGAAGTCGTATCCCTGGCTCTCCCGGAGGAGAGCAGCAGTCCCGCGCTGCAGCCAGTCAGTTCGACCGGTTGGTTTGCTTGGCCCAACCTCCGCTGGGCCTTCGTCGCCGCGGGAATTCTAGTTATTGCATCACTTGGGACCGTCCAGTACCGTCGTTATACGCAGTCTTCGAATATGGCTGCCAAGCGAGCAGGCCCTGCGCAGTACGTCAAGGAAGCTGAGAACAAGCCGGTTGCGGCCCCCGTTTCGCCGACCCCGCCAGCGGTTCAAGAATCGAAAGAAGCATCCGATAAGGCCGAACCGCCCAGCGTTTCAAAGCAGGGGAAACAGGAGGCACTAGAGGCCTCCACCAACCCGGTACAACCTCCTGCCGTATTAGTTCCGGGCTTGGAGAGAAACGGCCTCGTAGGAAAAAGTATCGGCGGCCCTCTGCCCCACGGTCCCCGAATGCTGAATCAGGTCCAGCAGCAGAATGCGAACGTTCAGCAGCAGAATGCTTACGCTTTTGTGCAGCAATCTGCGGCCGCACCTGCCCCGGCTCCATTTGCCAAGTCCGCCGCAAGCCAGCAGGCCCCAGCCGTTACTCCATCCCAGACGGCTCATGGCGATGCTGCCAAGAGCGCCGGGCAAAATGAGACC
>DATEJO010000302.1:0-17641 GCA_035277905.1 Candidatus Sulfotelmatobacter sp. | reverse complement strand
TCGTCGCTGGGCGAGGCGCGCTCGATCTGCGCCGTATACCCGTAGAACCGCGTCGGGCCGATCACTTTCAATCCCTTCGAAGCAAATTCCGAGCGCAACTGCGTGATGATGGGCGCCTCAGCCTTGCAGTCCGCGCACCAGTGCGCCCAAAAGAAGAGCAGCACCGGCGATCCACGAAGCTGCGCGCCACTCGGCAGCGGCGCTCCGAGAAATTCGCTCGACTTCAATGGTGGAGCAAGCCTCCCCTGAAACGTGAGCAGATTCAGATTCTTCTGCAGGCGATCGTGAATTGAAGTCTTCCCGTAGGTCTGCAGTGCGGATCGCAGCAGCGCAATGGCCTGCGTGCGTTGTCCATGCGCGGCCAGCACCTGCGATTGAACCTCGAGCGCCGCTCCCAGGGCGTTTGGCAAATGCGGCTCCGCATCAAGCGGACGCCGCTTCAGTTGCTCCAGAACGAGCGCCTTCGTCTGCTTCGCATATGAGGCTGCCTGATCGTATTGGCTCTGATCAAGCGCTGCGCGCGCCATCCACGAGAAGGCATCGACATATTCTGCGTCGACGCCTCTTTGGGAGCGGTAAGAATCAAGCTCTGATTCCGCGGCTGCGAAGTTATTCTGCGCCAGCGCGTAGCGGACGTTGTCGACAATTCCGGCCCACGCAATGGAAGCCGTCAGGCAAAACCAGATCAGGAAGATACGTGACCGCATTCTTCCTATGATGATTGTTCCGCCGAAAAGTGGCAAATCCAAACGCGTGGCATGGCGTTTGATCTGCTGCCGAATGGCACCTCGTTATGGCGTCACTTCAAACACCGTGCCGCCATTGTTTGTGCCACCTTGTTCGGTGGTGCCATAGAGATTGCCCGCCGAGTCCATCAGTAATCCGGCATGCGGGTACGTGCCATCGGTACCACTGCCGAAACTATGAAGGATCGTTTCGTTTCCAGCTGAATCCAGCTTGTATACGATTCCGGCACCAAAGGCTCCGCCCTGAAAGCTAGTGCCGTAGAGATTGCAATTCCCGTCGATGATCAGTCCTGCCTGCGTGTGGATACCATCACCATTGCCCCCAAAGCTATGCAAGACGGTCTCGGTCCCCTCAGGACTCAGTTTGAACACCACACCAGTGTGAAACGCACCGCCATCGTATGTAGTCCCGTAAAGGTTACCCTGAGCATCGACGACGAGGCCGCCCTCAGGGAAAACTCCGTCGGCCTTCGCAGCACCGGTCGCGGAGAAGCTGTGCAGCACGCTTTCCGTTCCTCCGGTGATCCTGAATATGCTTCCTTCGCCGAAAGCGCCACCGAGTTCGGTTGTCCCATACAGATTTCCCTGCTGGTCCAGCGCCAGCGGAGCCATCGGCCTGAGTCCATCGCCTCCACCAACAAAATAATGCAGGATCGCGTATGTTCCCTGCGGGCTCACTTTGTATGCGGTTCCGGCCCCGAATCCCTTACCACCGTACGCGGTCGTTCCATAAATGTTCCCATGCCCATCCATCACCAGCCCAGAGGTTGGATAGAGCCCGTCGGACCCGTTCGCACCAAAACTGTGAACAATGCTTTCGACTCCGCCCGAAGTGATTTTAAATACGGCGCCGGAACGATACGCGCCACCTGACGCGGTCACGCCATAGAGATTCCCTTTCGCATCCCTGACCAGCGTTCCCACAGGCCCTGTGCCATCTGTAGTACTGGCTCCGAAGCTGTAAAGCACCGTGAATGCACCACTCGGGCTAAGCTGAAATACTGTGCCTCCGTTGTGCGCACCACCCTCATATGTTGTGCCGTAGAAGTTTCCTTGTGGGTCTTCAATCAGCTGGACCTCGGGGTATTGTCCGTCGGTGCATGACGAGAGAGAGCAGAAATCATAGAGAAGACTCTCGGTCTGAGCCGATGCGATATTGGCCATGGTCAGGCAGGCAAGGGACATCAGGGCGCAGCGCGTTAATACACGGCGCAGGATTTGAGCGTCGAAAATCATGATCATGTTCCTTCCAATCTGTGGGGGATCCGATTACTCCGCGAAGTTCTTTGGCGACGGGCCCGGTTTTGACTCCGACTGCGGTTGTGCGAATCAACAGAGAATTGGGAACGGATTATCCTGTCGGCTCACGCTTGGGTCAAGATGAAGAAAATTGCGTGTGTTGAGTTTAAGAAATTTTGATTCGCCGGCAGTCCGCAAAGTCCATCAGCTGTCGCCGTGAGACGTGGCTCGGCGCCTTGATCGCAAGGAACACCACAAGCATTGTGTTCTCAAGGCCTTAAGCGGTGTCCCTCACGATTTCTGTAGCTATTTCTGTGCACTTTAACGTACAATGAAGCTGCGTTTGACTTTAGAGTTCCTTCGCAGTACAAGCATCTCCGCTTAACCCAGCGTGTGACCTGCCTGCAGAAGAATCCCTGAAAGCTTCAGCGCTACATCAAGAAAAAGGAACAATGCACCAACATGGAAACAGGAACAGTGAAGTGGTTTAACGACGCCAAGGGCTATGGTTTCATCAGCCGCCAGAACGGCGAGGATGTCTTCGTACATTTCTCCGCCATTCAGGCAAGCGGATTCCGCAGCCTCCAGGAAGGTCAGCAAGTGCAGTTCGACGTGGTCAAAGGCCCCAAGGGCTGGCAGGCAGAGAACGTCAAGAGCGTCTAAGACCGCTTCGCAAACAATCCGCAATGAGGGCGGCCAGCAATGGCCGCCCTTAGTGTTTCTGGGCATTGACCACGCATAGTACGCGCCGTTATAGTACGTAACGTACTATGCCGCGACAGATTCCATCTCTTGGCTACGCTCTCCTCGGACTTATCCAGCAGAAGCCCGCCTCCGGCTACGACCTCCGCAAGATCTTCTCTTCCACTTCAATGAAGACCTATAGCGACAGCCCGGGAGCCATTTACCCGGCACTGCGTCGGCTCGAAAGGCAGCAATTGATCCGCAGCACGATCGAACAGGGCGCGGGCTTGAGGCGGCGCCGGGTTTTCCGGCTTACCGCATCAGGACTTGCGGAACTCAAAAAATGGATCGCCGCTCCCGTGATGCGCGAAGACATGATCTCGGGTTCGGAAAACGTAGTACTCCGCTTTGCATTCAGCGAACAAGTAGCGGGTCCCGCGGCGTCCCTCGCCCTACTTCGTTCTCTGGAGACGGCGCTTGAACCGCACCTCGCCACACTGCAAAAGGAATACGAGTCGTTGAAAAAAGTGGCCCCGACATCCGGAAGATTGGCGTTTGAATACGGCCTTCGCGGAGTCGAAGCCCTGTTGCAGTGGACGCAATACGCAATCAAAACTTACGAAAAACAAATCAAGAGCAGTGGAAGGAGGGCGTCATGAAACTTACCCAAATAATCGTGCGCGGGGTGTTGGCATTTATCGGCATCATTGTCGCCGAGACGATCGGCGGAGTGCTGGTTCCCATAAAAACTCCAGCGGCACCTCACATGTTCGAATGGTTGTTGGTCGTCAATGCAATGACCGCCGCGGTGCTTACTATTCTTGCCGTTCGCTCCGACTGGCGCGGATGGCAACTCGGTGCCGCGCTGGCGGCCATCCCCTTCATGATCAGTACAGCCAATGTCATCGAGGGCTCCGTATTCCTCAAAAATTCCCATCTGCCGTGGGAGAAACTCTTTCTTCACTCCCTGATCTCGGCCATCCTGATCGTCCCGGTGTGGATACTACTTTTTGGCAGAAGGGAGAACGCGGAAGCGCACTACCATCCAATTCAAGCGAAAGGACGCGGAGAACGGGCGTGGAAGTTCGCAATCTCCGATCTCAGCTATATCGTTCTCTACTACGCTGCCGGAATGATTATCTTCCCGTTCGTTCGAGATTTTTACGCAACACAACAGCTGCCCTCGGCGGGAACCATCGTGGCACTGCAATTACTGATCCGTGGTCCCATCTTCGTTGTCCTATGTCTCGGAATCACGCGCATGCTGGGCATGCCGCGCTTGAGCGGGGCTCTGGCGGTCGGAGCACTGTTCACACTTCTGAGCGGTGTCGCTCCATTGCTGATACCGAATCCTTTTTTCCCGGACGCAGTCCGCTGGGTGCACTTCGGAGAAGTTGTGAGTGTGAATTTCGTGTTTGGCGCAATCGTGGCTTGGCTTTGGGGACAACCTGCGGCGTTCGTCGCGAGGCACAGTCTGGCTCACGCCGCGTAGCGCAAGGGGCTAGGGGCGCATATCGCGCATCAACACGACGTCGAAGTCGCTGTGCCCCCGAACCATCGCGAGTTGCCTGCCGTCGAACGACCAGTGAAAGTCGTAGATGCGCTCGGCCTTGAAATCGGTGATGGCGTGCCCTTTCGCCCCATCAAGCGGCTGCAACCAAAGATTGTCCACGCCATTTTCGCGCGTCGGATAGATCACAGCTTTTCCGTCGCGGCTGAAACGCATCGGTCCAAACCGCAGCCGCTCGAAATCAATGATCTTCGCGGGTACGCCCGTGGCCGGATCTGCGGACACCAGCGCGATCTTCTCCTTGTGCTCGCCCGAATGCTCCAAAGTGGCGAATGCCGCTAGTTTGCCGTCAGGAGAGATGTCGAAATTCTGGTTAAGTGGCAGGTCCGAAATCGTCTGCGGGGTGCCCCCGTCAATCGGAACCCGCGCGAGCCTTCCCTCCCCCGACTCGGCGTCGTAGTAAACCCAACGGCCATCCGAAGAGCACACAGGAGAACTGTCGCGCGTGCCCGTAGTCAGTTGCTTGAGATTGGCGCCGGAAGAATCAATGCGCCAGACGTTCGAATTGCCCGAGCTTCCTTGAAATACTAATTCGAAAACGACGTAGCGGCCGTCGAGACACGCCGCCGGATTTCCCCCCGGCGCACCGTTTGGTAGGGGCATCTTGTTGCCCGTGGAAGGATCAATCAGATCCAGCGTGTTGTCCTGGTCGCTGATGATCCGGCCGTCTTTCGTCCACGTGAAGTTCGTGAACGCGCTGGTCGGAGCAATATCGTGTGCCTGGAAATTCGGCTCGACATTCGGCCCGACCTCGAGATGCCAGTGCCCCTGGCTGAGAATCGCCGCCAGCAACTGTCCGCTGCCCGCAACACTCAGATCTGTGTAACTATTGGTGTCGCGCGTCACTGGAGTGATCTTCCCGTCCGGATACGACACAAACATGATCTGCGATTGAATGAAATTGGTGCGCGCTTCCCTCACCAGGCCCAGCAATCCGCTGCCATCAGGCAGCCAATGCGGCGATTCAAAGAGTTGGGTATTGCCTCCCTGAAATACTGTTTGTTTGCCGGTTGCAATATCAATCGCCACCAGGCTCTCCAGGACGTTGCCTACACGCGCTACATCGCAGACGATCGTCTGTCCATCCGGCGACCACGTTGGCGAATAAAGCGCATGCGTATTCGAACCGCTTGCCAGAACTTTCTCTTGGCTACCGTCAAGCGGATGAATGATGAGCTGATATTGTCCCGCCACCGGATCGTCATAACGCATGAACGCCAGTTTCGTACCGTCGGGCGAGAACGTAACGTTGGAGTCCACATCGCTGATCAGCTTCTGCGGAGTTCCTCCGAGCAGCGGGGCGCGATACAAAAACTTCAGCTCGGGATTTCCCGGATCGCTGCGGACAAAATAGAAGTAATTCCCGTCCGGTGAGAATTGCAGACCGTTGTAGTAGGTGTCTGCCGGAGGCTGCACCTCGGTGTCGCTGTTCGTCGGGACATTGCGCAGGGTAAGACTTGCGAGGCCATTGGTCCGGGTCAGGCTGAGAACGTATTTGCCGTCGGGGGAGATCGCCGCCAGCAAAGCGTTCCCTGTGTTCGTCACCTTTGTGACCGAAAAATTCTGAAATGGCACCGGGCTCTTACGCGTCACAAGCGAATACACACCGTAACTCGCTGCCGCCAGGATGACCAGCACGAATGCCACGAGGAATCCGGTGCCGATTTTGTTCTGCCGCACAGCTGTGACCACGGAAGAGCTTCCGGTACGCTGCACCGGTATCTCGCGGTCGGAAACTCGCGATGAAGAAATTTCCGCGCTCGCGACTTGCGTGGGCGCTCCCGACGGCCTTCGCCCCGACTCTACATCCCGCTTTAACCGCTTCAGGTCGCCGCGCAAGTCGGCCGCGGACTGATAACGCAAATCGGTGTCCTTCTCGAGAAGTTTCGCAATAATCTCCTCGAGTTTGGCCGGCAGCGTGGGATTCAGCTGCTGCACCGGCGCCGGATCCAGTTCGAGAATCGCGTGGAACACGACGGCAGAAGTCGCCCCAGTGAACGGCAACTTTCCCGTCGCCATCAGATAAAGAACAGTCCCGAGGGAGAACAGGTCAGTCCGCGTGTCGAGTTCCTCGCCTCGGGCCTGCTCCGGAGACATATACGAAATTGTGCCCACCGTCGCGCCGGGGCTAGTGAGATGCGCAGGAGCGGGAGAATCCTGCGTCGCTCCAATCGTCTCCATCTGCATCTCGGGACGGATCAGCTTGGCGAGTCCGAAATCCAGCACCTTCACCTGCCCGCGTGGCGTGACAAAGATGTTCGCGGGCTTGATGTCGCGATGAATGATTCCTTTGGCGTGAGCTGCATCGAGCGCATCCGCGAGCTGAAGGGCAATGTCGAGCAACCGGTCCGTCGGCAAAGGCCCGGAGCGCAGCTTCTGATCGAGGTTCTGGCCCTCGAGCAATTCCATCGAGATGAACGACTGTTGATCGCCGCTCTCGCCCGGGACGGTTTCCACCGCGTAAATTGTGCAAATATTGGGATGATTCAGAGCCGAAGCAGTCCTCGCCTCGAGTAAAAATCGGTCGAGCGCATTCTGATCGCGCGAGAGCTGTGGCGGCAGAAACTTCAGCGCAACTTTGCGTCCGAGATTCAGATCCTCCGCTTCGTAAACCACACCCATTCCGCCGCTGCCAAGCTGGCCTGTGATGCGGTAATGCGAGATGGTCTGATTAATCATCGAAGGCTAGACCCCGAGGAGGGAGCGGAATTTTCATCTTAGGTGGGATGAAAATCTCAGTCAAACACGATGGCTTGGCGCTGATGCCGACTGCCCTCAATTCGCGGCCTGAAGAGGCTGATTCTGCTCCGTGTTCAGCTTTTCCACCATTTCTTTTGGCATGTCGTGCAGCAATTCGAGAATTGCGGCGTTGGTCCAGCCGAACCCAACCACGTTCATGTGATAGCCCAATGCAACATGCGACTCTGAAGATCTGGTCACGACGTTGTACTTCTCACGGATATTTCCGTCTCGGCGGAAATTCTCGGCGACCATCGACACGAATTCATACGAGATTCGATCCGCGTCCGCGTTGTCTCCGTAACGGCGGAGCCCCGCGATCGCCACCATCTCGATGTTTCCCCATCCATACGGAAGATCCCACTGCGCGCCGGTATCCTCGGTGCTCATCGGAAGCCCGCCGGGCCGCTCGAACACTTTCACATTCGCTTCAACCGCCTTGGCTTGTTCCGGCGTCGCCAGGCCTGCCCACAGTGGGTAAAACGTGCTGGCGTACTTGTATTCCGACATTCGGCCGTTTTTGAAGTCGTAGTCGAAAAACATTCCTTGCTGCGGATTCCACAGATACTTCGAAACCAGTTGCTTGCGATGGGCAGCGCGTTCCTCCCACGTCTTTGCGTCATTGCGTCGCCCCAGCCACATGCTGATCTGCGCCAGATCTTTCTCGGTTTTGTAGAGAAGACTGTTCAGGCAAACTGGTGCGTAATACTGCGTTGCGGCGCCAAATGGACCGAAACGGAAGCTGACGTCGAATCCCGACTCCCGCATCGACCGGTCGCCCTTATAGTAATCGGCGCTCAACTTGAACTGCTTCGCCTCATTACAGTCCGGATGCGCCATTGTCATCGACAGATCGCAGACCTGCATCGAGTAGGTTCGTCCCGCGACGGCTTCGTTATTGCCCGCTCCACTTTCGACGACGTAGCCACGATCCAGCGCCGGATGAAAAAAGAAATATTCGGCAACGTTCCGATATATACCCGCCTCATCCTGCTCCGCTTCCTGCGGAGGACCGGTGCCGAAATCGTAATAGCGCGACAGCCCAGTCTGACCCGCCAGATGAGGCTCGTGCGTCCACATCTCGTAGTCCTTGGCCAGATCGGTGTACGCACGCTCCAGCCAGGCGTGATCGGCGTTCCCATCTTTCTGTGAGCGGTCCTTCTGCATCGCGCTATAGACGTCCACCACCATCGAACTCATGAAAGGCGGCTGCGACCGCGTCAGGTAATACGTGCGGTTCGCATTAAGCATCGCGCCGTAGTGTTCCACTTCAAAAAAGAAGTTCTCGACCATATCCCGCGCAAGTTCAACCCGCCCCGCCTGCAGCAGCCCACGAATAATGAAATAACTGTCCCAGCCATACATCTCGTTGAATCGCCCGCCCGGGACAACATATCTTTCAGGCAGATACAGCAGCCCCGGAGGATTGATCTTGCTGGTATCGATTTCACCCAACTGATGAATCTCGATCGGCAAGTGTTCCACCCGCACGTTGCAGTGGCGTGTCAGAGATTTCACCGACTCGGGCTCGGCGAATCCCATTGGCAAGTACAACACCGATGCCGCCGAAATCTTCGGATCGACGATGCTCTGGCAATCCGTCATGGAGCGCGTCAGCGTGTCCCATGCCGTCGAGATATAGGCGAGTATCGGCTTGAGGCCCTGCGGATCGGTGGGTGGCGCGGCGAGTACGGGCGCTTGCGCCGCTGTACAGAAAATTGCAACGATAGCCGCCCAATAAACGGTGGAACGAAAAATATGTCTGCGTAGCCCCTGCATGTTCATCCGAGGTTCAACAAAGTCCCGCCATCATAACCGCGCTTTCTGCTGCTGGCGAAAATAATTTGGAGTGCATGGCGTGACAGCATACCTACTCCCGCGTTAGATTACTGCGCGTTTGGTTTATTCTATGTAGTTTTCCGTTCTGTATGCGAGGGGGCTCAAACGTGAACCGACCGGTCCTTCGTCTTTTCCTTTCCCTGCTTGTTCTCATACCTGTCACCCTGTTGGCGCAGGTTCCCGATAACACTTATCAGGAACTGCATTGGCGCATGATCGGCCCGTTTCGCGGTGGCCGTACTCGTGCCGCGTGCGGCGTTCCCTCGCAGCCCAACGTGTTCTATATAGGCCAAGTGAACGGCGGTGTTTGGAAGTCCGACGACTACGGGCGCACATGGAATCCCATCTTCGATCACGAGCCCACGCAGTCAATCGGCGCGATCGCCGTCGCTCCCTCTGACCCCAACATCATTTATGTCGGCAGCGGCGAAGGACTCCATCGCCCCGATCTTTCCGTCGGCGATGGGATCTACAAATCAACGGACGCCGGCAAGACCTGGACTCATCTCGGCCTCCGCGACGGCGAACAGATCCCCGCACTGGCTGTCGACCCCCGCGATCCAAACAAAATTTTCGCTGCAGTTCTCGGACATCCCTACGGTCCGAGCGAAGAACGTGGAATCTATCGTTCAACTGATGGCGGCCAGAATTGGCAGAGAGTCCTCCAGAAAGATGAGAACACCGGCGGTTCTGACGTGGAGATCGATCCCTCCAATCCCGATGTTCTCTACGCTGGGATGTGGGAAGTTCGCGAAGGGCCATGGGAGGACAACAACGAATTCAACGGACCGGGCGGCGGGCTCTTCAAGTCCACCGACGGCGGCAGTACGTGGAATCGACTGAAGAACGGATTGCCCAACGATCTTTCGCAGATCTACGTTGCGATTGCTCCTAGTGATTCGCGCCGCCTTTACGCGACGCTCTCGACCGCTTCCGGCAAGTTAGGCGTCTATCGTTCCGACGACGCGGGCGACAACTGGACCCAGATCACGACCGACCCGCGCCCCTCCGGCCGTATCGGTGGAGGCGATCTTCCCATCCCGCGAGTCGATCCCAAAGATCCCGACCTGCTCTACGTCGCCAGCACCGTAACCATGCGCTCTATCGACGGCGGCAAAACATGGTCTGGTTTCCGCGGCGCCCCCGGCGGCGATGACTACCAGAATCTCTGGATCAATCCCGCGAACGGCAACATCATTCTTCTGGTCAGCGATCAGGGCGCAATCATCACCGTCAATCGCGGCGAGAGCTGGAGTTCCTGGTACAACCAGCCAACGGCACAGTTCTATCACGTCATCACCGACAATCATTTTCCTTACCGCGTTTGCGGAGGCCAGCAGGAAAGCGGTTCGGCCTGCACTCTGAGCCGCGGCAACGACGGCGCGATTACGTTTCGCGACTGGCATCCGGTTGGCGTGATCGAGTACGGATACGTCGCGCCCGATCCGCTGAATCCTGATCTCGTCTACGGCGGCGGACGAACCGAGGTTTCGAAGTTCCACTGGTCCACCGGCGAAGTTCAGGATGTAACTCCGATTCCGCTGCGCGACCCGAAATACCGCACCGACCGAACTGAGCCGCTGATGTTCTCTCCGGTCGATCCGCACATTCTCTACTTCGCGAGCAATGTTCTTTTCAAAACCACCGATGGCGGAAACTCCTGGGAAGCGGTCAGCAAAGATCTCACCCGCGAAAATCCCGGCACTCCACCCAGCGTCGGAAAGCTGGTTCGCGAGAGTTCTTCCAAGCAGCGCGGAGTCATCTATGCACTCGCTCCGTCCTTCAAAACCGTCAACACTCTTTGGGCTGGGACGGACGACGGCCTGATCTGGGTAACTCGTGATGCCGGAAAAAGTTGGAACGACATCACTCCCAAAGAACTGACACCATGGAGCAAGGTCACCCAGCTTTCAGCTTCGCACTTCGACGAGCAGACTCTATACGCCTCGGTCAGCCGCTTCCGGATTAACGACATGCATCCATACATCTACCGTACGCACGACGGCGGAAAGAGTTGGACACAGATCACCTCCGGCCTGCCCGACTTCGGCCCAGTCGATACGGTGCGCGAAGATCCCGTCCGCAAAGGCCTTCTCTTCGCCGGAACAGAAAATGCCGTGTGGGTTTCATTTGACGACGGTGACCACTGGCAATCGCTGCAACTGAATCTCCCGCACACGTCCATGCGCGATCTCTGGATTCACGACGACGACCTGATCGTCGCCACCCACGGGCGTGCGTTCTGGGTTCTCGACAACATCAGTCCTCTGCGCCAGATTTCCGCAGCGATGGAGAACTCCGCGCACTTGTTCACTCCGGCTCCCGCCTACCGCATCCAGCGCGACACGAACACTGACACTCCTCTGCCCCCGGATGAGCCCGCCGCCGCAAATCCTCCCGATGGGGCGATCCTCGACTACTACCTCCCGGTGTCCGCGAACTCGGTCGCAATCGAAATTCGAGACCCGCAGAATCGCATCGTCCGCCGATTCTCAAGCAACGACAAGCCCGACGTGAGCGAAGAAGACCTGCAGAAACAGTTGATCCCGCTGTATTGGGTTCATCCATTCCACAGACTGTCGACCGATGCAGGCATGCACCGCTGGATTTGGGACCTGCATTACCCCGCTCCAGTCTCCACGCGCCACGAATATCCAATCTCCGCTATTCCGCACGACACTCCGCGTCTGCCGCTGGGACCGAACGCCCTGCCTGGCACGTACACAGTTCACCTCACCGTCGACGGCAAAACTTCCACCGCGCCTCTCACCGTAAAAATGGATCCGCGTGTGAAAACTCCGCCGGCCGGTCTCGAGAAAAAACTACAAGCCGAGATGCAGCTCGCGTCGATGATGAGCGAAACAGCCGAAGCCCAGATTCAGGCCGGCTCCATCCGCACACAACTCGACAAGCTTTCCCCGGAGGCGAAAGCGCAAACGAAAGATGCAGTTGATTCCGCCGAAAAGAAACTCGAATCTCTGCTCGGCGCTCCCGGCGGATTCTTTGCACCGCCTTCGAAGGAAGTCACTCTAAGCCGCGTCAACGGAGAAGCCAGCACGCTCTATCAGCAAGTCTGGCAGCCCGATGCGGAACCAACCGCTGCGCAAATGCAAGCGATTACCGCAACTCATCGCGACTTCACCGACGTCCTCCAGCGCTGGAATGATTTCAAGAGTTCGGAATTGCCCGCACTCAATCGCGTGCTGAAGCAATCGAATATTCCTGAAGTGGACATTCACGCCACCCTCACTCAGGAACAAATCGAGGTTGATGAAGAGTAGGTCACTCGAACGCAACTAACTTCGTGTTGGTAACTGCGCCGCAGAAATTGTCAGAAGCGTGGTGCCGAATACTTTTGATGATAGGAGTGTCCGCGCCAGCGCCCACCCTGCAAATTCTTGCAGACTTGCGCTCGAAAGTTTGCAACTTCTTGCTACATTTCGCGCTAACGCAAACTATTTTTGTAATTTCCGCATAGCGACTGCTTGGAACCAGCTCACCTCAAGTTATAATCCACCGACTTTGGGGACTTCGAGTTGGACTGCCGTGGGGACTCTTTCCTTTCTGTGGTGGGGAGATCATTGGACGTCCCGCGTCCGAAGCCTCGTTTCGAAAACCCTAACAATGCGAGGTCACATTCTATGAAGGCATTCCGAATATTCGGAATTTCTCTGCTTGCTCTGCTGGCTTGGTGCACTATCGCCAGCGCCCAGACTCCGTTCACTCCCGGAACGTGGACGAAAACAAACCACGCTCCTTCCTCCGCCGTTGCTCACGCCCTACTGCTCGATGACGGGTCAGTGCTCGTCAACAGCATGTATTTCTCAAACCATTCTGATCCCTGGTATCGCCTGATTCCCGATGCTACGGGCAGCTACATCAATGGAACCTGGGTCAACGCCGGCACACTGCCGAGCGGCTACAACCCTCTGTATTTCGCCTCCTCCTTGCTGCCTAGCGGTCAGGTCGCCGTGATGGGCGGCGAGTACAACAACGGGGTTGGCGTCTGGACCACCAAGGGCGCCCTCTACAATCCGAACACGAATGCCTGGACCAGCCTCACAGCTCCGAGCGGCTGGACCACGGTCGGTGACGCGCAGAGCATCATTCTTCCCAACGGAAAAATGATGATGGCCAACTGCTGCACCACGCAGGAAGCTATTTTGACTCTGACCGGAACCACCGCGACGTGGGCGACCACCGGCACCGGCAAATTCGACTGGAACGACGAAGAAGGCTGGACGATGCTGCCCAACGGTAACGTTCTTACCGTCGACGCCTATGTCGGCCAGAGCAGCTGCTGCCAGCTGGGCTATCAGACGTACGACCCCACCACCGGCACCTGGACCACTCCCTCCAACAACACGGTCGTGAACCTCGTCGATCCCGGCTCTCTGGAACTCGGCCCGATGCCGCTGCTTCCAAACGGAACCGTCTTCGCCGCGGGCGCAACCACCAACAACGCCATCTACACCGTCTCGAGCGGCTCCTGGGCGCAGGCTCCTTCGTTCGGTAGCGGCCTCGACATCGCCGACGGACCCGCCGCTGTTCTTCCGAGTGGCAACGCTCTATTCGACACCAGCCCCGGAGTTTTCCAGAACGGCAGCGTCTTCTTTGAGTGGGACGGAACGACTCTGAACAAAACCTCCGCTCCTCCGAATGCTTCCATCGATTCTTCCTACGTTGGCGGCATGGTCGTTCTTCCGACGGGCCAGATTCTCTTCACGGATTTCTCCTCCGATGTCGAGATCTACACGCCATCCGGAAGCGCTTGCACGGGCTGCGCTCCTACGATCAGGGCCGTTGGCAGCACGCTCACTCACGGCTCGAGGAACAACCAGATCTCGGGAACGCAGTTCAACGGATTGACTCAGGGATCGTACTATGGGGATGACAATCAAAGCGCGTCCAACTTCCCCATCGTCCGCATCACCGATTCAACCGGTGCCGTGGTCTACTGCAGAACGCATGGCTGGCTGGGCGGCGTCGCGCAAGGAAGCACGGTCACGCACGCGCTGTTCGATATTCCCGGTTCGATTCACACCGGAACAGCGAGCCTCGTAGTCGTCACGAACGGAATCCCGTCTGCTGCCAGGACGGTGACCATTAACTGACGCTTGCGGTTCCCACTGGAATCGCCTGAAGTCATCACGGGCGCTGCATCGATCAAGATTGCAGCGCCCGTTTTTATTTCTTTCTCAAAGCTCCTCGACCGCTTTCTGTAATTCTGCAGCGATCTTCTCGGGATCTGTTCCCGGCGGAAACTCCCTCGGCTTTCCGATGCGCACCGAGATCTTCCCCGGCGCAGCGACTTTCTTGCCGGCAGCCTTGAGTTCGTAGAGCCCATCAATTCTCATCGGCAAAACCGGAATCCCAAGGTTTTGTGCCAGCAATCCGATCCCGGCGCGAAATGGATTCATCTTGCCCGTCGTCGTATGTCTCCCTTCTGGAAAGACCAGCACGCTGTATCCGTGATCTACCGCCCGCCCAGCATAAGCAAAGCTCTGCCGAAAGCCTGCTTCGCGCGGCAAGGGGAAGAGATTCAGCAGCGAGACTCCCAGGAACCACTTCACCCGATCGTAGGTTCCTCGAATGAATCCGCGATCGGCAGCAGGAACCCGCAGCGCCTCCAGCGCCTCTCCGCCCGTCGCAGTTGCGAGACGATGGCGAAAGCGGGCGGGCAATGCCGTCAGAATGAAGCCGGGATCTACATCGCCCACGTGATTCGAAATCACAAGCAGCGGCCCTCGCACGCCGCGCAGATTTTCGCGGCCAGTCACACGTGGCCATCCCAGGCTCAGCACCGCCGGCCACATCAGCGCGTAATGCACCAACAAGCGGATCCATGTCACCGGCCACCGCAGCACCCATGCCGGATAGTGATATCCATGGCCCGGCGGCGCTTCTCCCCGTAGCATCCGCTCCAGATCACCGACCGTCTTCACCGTGTTGAACCGCGCCTCGCTGAGGTCGACCTGATAGCGGTCCTCCAAAGCTCCCATCAAGTCCACGCGATCCAGCGAACTGAGGCCGAGGTCCGAATCCAGATTCGCGTTCTCGCGCAGAATCGGCATAACTCGGCCCGTCACACGCGAAATCAACTCCTGCAACGGCTGATTCGTTCCAGACTTTGCGCTATTGGCTGTCGTGCTAAATTTCGCCTGAACCGCCTCAGCAATCAGCTTCCGCCGCGGCTTCTGGGTGCTGGTGCGCGGAAAGTCTTCCTGCGGCCACTCCATCCACATGCGGATTCGCTGATACTCCGCCAAAGATTCATTCGCGCGGCGCACCACAGATTCCGCGTCGCCGTTCTCCCTCAGAATCAACACCGCACACGGCTCCGCATTGCCGCCGCGCTCAACGCCGACGACTACGCAATCTTTCACTTCCGGCTGACGCCGCAATGCATCCTCAAGATCCTCGGGATAGACATTCGTTCCTCCCGGTGTCACGATGACTTCTTTCTTGCGGCCCTTGAAATACAGATTCCCATGCTCATCGAGCGCGCCAATATCGCCCGTGCGGTACCATCCCTCCTCATCCGAAACTGGATGAGCGCCTCCGCGGTCCCAGTAACCGGAAGCGACTCCACCGCCACGAACCAGAATTTCTCCGTCCGGCGCCAGCTTGACTTCGCGTCCGGGCAGCACCTTCCCAATCGAACCTTTGCCCAGCCGGAACGGATGATTCACGCTGATCAACGACGTCGTCTCGGTCAGGCCGTAGCCTTGAATCACCGCATATCCAAGTCTGTTCCAGAATTCTTCGGTCTCGCGATCGAGTGCCGCGCCCCCGGAGATGAATGCCCAGAACTTCCATCCGAACCGCCGGCGTATCGCGCGGAAAATCCACCAGCGCCGCAGGAAATGTTTGCCTTCCGATTGCACAAAGAGTTTACGGAACGACTCGATCTTTCCCCGATCGATCAAGTCGCGTTCCACTTTTTGTTTAAGCGATTGCAGAACGCGTGGCACGCTCACCAGTACCGAAACTTTTTCTCGCCGGATCGTGCCCACGACTTCCGACGGCTTCAACTCCTCCTGAAAAATCACCGTGCCGCCGAGCAAAGGCGGCAAAAACATTCCCAGAAACTGCCCGAACACATGACTCAACGGCAGCAGATTCAAAAACCGTATCGGATGCACGAACCGTTCATACTTCAAATATCTCTGCATCTCCCGCTCGAGCGGAGCGATATTGGCCAGAACGTTCCCATTCGTGATCACCACGCCTTTCGGATCGGCCGTGGTTCCCGATGTAAAGACGATTTGCAGAGTGTCGCTGTGTTGCGCGACAGGGTTTGGAATCATCGTGGGGGTTCGCCCGATCGTCTGCGTGAGTTCTTCCAGCACTAGCGCCGGAATCTGCCACTGCGCCACTGCGCATTCCTGCACGTGCCTTCGCGACGCGACCAGCAACTTCGCTTCGACCTGCCGCGCGACGCGCTCCGCAAAATTGACGGACGCTCCATCGTCCATGGGCACAACAACGACCCCGCGAATCGCGCATCCAAGAAACACAGCGACCCATTCGGCGGAGTTTTCGCCCCAAACCATCACACGCTCACCCTTGACAATGCCGCGTCTTGCCAATTCCTGCTCGACGCCACTCGCCAACTGCAACACCTCTCGGTAGGTGAACGACTCCGTCCGATATCCTCGGTGTTGCCGGTAGGCGCACTCGTCCCGATGCTTTTGAAAATTCTCCAGAAGGAAATGAGCCAGAGATTCGGCCATGGGCTTATACGCGACCTTACACACCACCCTATAGGGAAAGTCTAGTGGATTCCGTCCAACGGTCGCGGAGACGCGCTATGCACTGCTAAGGTGAATTCGCCGGGCCAGCGCCACAATAGGAACTTGTCCCATGCCCGCATTTGTGCGACATAGAACTATGCGCTTTGCCTTCCTGTGTGGAGTAGGCTTATGTCTCTTCGTGGGCGCAGTTACCATCTCCGCCCAGGAGCAGTCCGACGCCGCCACCGTCCGCGCGCTCGAATTGAAATGGACCCAATCCTACAAGCAGCGCAACATCGATATTCTTTCTTCGTTGCTCTCCGACGATTTTGTCATCACCATTGAAGATGGCAACGTATACAGCAAGGCCGGATACATCAGCCACAGCGCCGACACTTCCGTCCATGTGGAAGTCGCGGAACTTTCCGAGTTGAAAGTCCGCATGCACGGCGACACTGCGATCGTCACTGGCGCTTATCATGAACGTGGCGAATCGAACGGCAAGCGCTACGAGTACCACGACCGTCTCACCGATGTCTGGATGAAAACCGGAGGCCGCTGGCAGGTCATCGCCTCCCATTACAGCGTTCCATACAACCAATAAGCAGAGTTGCTTGTTTCTTAACGCAGGGCGTAGAAATTAATCCGTTATATAATTGCGAACCTCTTCCCCATCGCTATGAAAATCCTTTCACTGCTGGTCGCAATCTGTTCGACAGCGCTTCTTCTCAGCTGCGGAAATTCCTCCAACCCTACGAATCCGCTGGTAGCGCAGTACGCGGTCAGCGCTCCCGCGGGCTCCAGCGTGGTTGTGCAGTTCGGGCCGGACACGAACTACGGCATGACGACCTCGCCCATGGTCGTTCCCGATGGCGAGAACAAGGTGACTGTCGAAGTGGCGGGTATGAAGGCGCAATCGACGTATCACATGCGCGCCGTCACCACCATGCCCGACAGCACTCAGAAAACGGATTCCGACCGAACCTTCACCACGGGGGCCCTTCCCGCTAACGTCACTCCTCAATTCACCGTGACCACGACGCAGGGAATGACGCCCTCGCCTGGCGTGGAACTTATCGGCCTGACTC
>DATEJO010000301.1:0-4290 GCA_035277905.1 Candidatus Sulfotelmatobacter sp. | reverse complement strand
CGCTTGTGCTTCCTTCGCGTTTCGAAGGCATGCCTTTGGCGCTGGTGGAGGCAATGTTGTGCGGGCGAGCGGCGATTGTGACGAATGTGGGTGGGAACGGCGAACTCGTTCGTGACGGCGTGAACGGATTCATTGCGAAGGCACCAACGGTTGAGTTCATTGACGAGGCGTTGAACCGGGCTTGGGAAAGCCGAGAACGGTTAAAGGAAATGGGCGAGAAGGCGGCCCTGGATGTGCGGCGATTGATCCCGGCCGATCCTACCGGTGAGTTTGTGCAAGAGCTGCAACAACTCGTGGGAGGGGGATCTGCCCGTGAGGTGTCCGACCCGGTAGGCAAACGGAACGTGGAGGCAATCGCATGAGGCCTCGCTTCAGCGTGCTGATTGATACCTACAACCACGGACGGTTTATCGAGCAGGCGGTGGTGAGCGCGGTTGAACAGGATTTTCCAGCAGCCGATTTCGAGATTCTTGTGGTGGACGACGGATCAACCGACGACACGCCTGAAGTTGTGAAGAAGTTTGCACCACGCGTGAAACTGCTGCAGAAGAAAAACGGAGGGCAGGCGTCGGCATTCAATGCAGGCTTTGCCGAAGCACAGGGCGAAATTATTGCATTGCTGGACGGCGACGATTGGTGGCTGCAGGGGAAGCTAGCGGCTGTGGCGAACGCGTTCACGGAGCACCCGGAAGTAGCGGCTGTTGGGCATGGGTATTACCGGTATTTCGAGAAAAGTGGAACGCGCGAAATTGTGGCTCGATCGAAGCCGATTTTCTTCGATCTGTCCACGCCAGAAGCGGCCCGCGCGTCGTGCATTGGCTGCGATTTCTTTCTCCCAACTTCACTGAGTGTGCGAAAGGAGGTGTTCGATCGGGTTAAGCCTATACCCGAAGTGCTCACGATATGCGCGGATGCTCCTATTGCGGCGGCAGCAATGGCAATGCGGACGCTGGTTATGCCTGATTGTCTTTCCTGTTACCGGGTCCATGCCACAAATCTGTACGGCCTTGCGACAAACGATACCGTGAGGATGCGTCGCAGGCATGAAATCGACGAAAACGTCTATAACGTGTTGCGCCCACTGCTTCTTAAATGGGGTATTGCTTCGGAGTGTGTAGATGCCCTACTCGATCCTTTGTGGATTCGCTCGAGCCGTTTCCGTCTTCAAACATATGGCGGTAGTCATTTGAACACATTCCGAACGGAAATGCGCTTTTTCAAATACGAAGCGAGAAGACCCGGCGCCGGCTATTTGTTTTTTAAATATTTAGTGATGGGGCCAGCGACGCTGTTGCTTCCACCGCAGCGGTTCTATGCCGCGCGCGATTGGTACTACAAGAAGAACTTTGGACGCCTGCGCAGTCGTATATTTGGAACGTAGGATGTCGACCGATGGCAGCCTGAATCGATGACGAACCGAACACGGATTTCGGTAATCGTGCCTTGTTTCAATCACGGACAGTTTCTCGAAGAGTCTGTTGGAAGCGTGATTGGCTGCGGACGCAAAGACACAGAGTTGATTGTGGTCGATGACGGCTCGACGGACGCGCGCACACAGGACGAACTGGACAAGTTATCGAGGCATGGTGTAACGGTAATTCGGCAAGAGAATAAAGGCCCCTCTGCGGCGCGGAACGCCGGGCTTAGAAGTGCCTGCGGTCAATATATTTTGCCGCTCGATGCGGACGATCGTTTACGGGACGGTTGGATCGACAAAGCTCTAAGAATTGTGGATGAGAATCCAGACGTCGGTGTCGTTTACGGCGATGCGCAGTTTTTTGGCGTTTCGAAGGAGCGCTGGCGGTCAGGCCCATTCGACGCAGATCGCCTTCTTGCCTGGAATTACATCCTGGCGTGTTCGCTTTTCAAGCGTTCCATCTGGGAGCAGGCCGGCGGCTACGATGAGGCGAAAGTCGTACAGGGGTTTGAGGATTGGGAACTTTGGATCGGCGCACTAGGACACAACTGGAAATTCGTGTATTTGCCCGAAATATTCTTCGATTACAGAAAGGGCGGAGACTCGATGTTTACACGCGCCTACGAATCGAAATATGCAATCGCGGAATACGTAGCGAGAAAACATTCGCCTCTCTATCGTGAGGCTTTGTTGCGTCATGAAAGGGAGCAACTTTCAATTGTGGCGGCGGCGCGGCATTTGGGGGAGCTCATCGTGACACGCACCAAGCGTAAGTGCGGGTTCTGAGGCATTAGTGCGCCCAAGAGGCGTGGGGCAAACTGCCGATAAATATGGTAAGTGTGCAGACTGAGGGCGTGCAGGAACGCGCCGAACGCGTGCGTAAGGATGCGAACGCATCGGTGCGTCCTGTATTGATCAGCTCGACGGATTATATGGGCGGGGCGTCGCGGTCGGCGCACCGCTTACATGAGGGCCTGCGACGGTTGGGATGCGAGTCGCGGATGTTTGTGGGAGCGAAATACCGCAGCGATCCGGACGTGGTGAGCTATCGGCCGACCACCAACATGCGGGCACGAGTGAAGCGGATGGTGCGACAGGTTTGGCTAGAGCGACAGGCAAACCGATATCTGACAACGAGTCCGGCGGCGCGAACCTTGTATGCAGACGATCGCACGAGGTGGGGAGACGATTTTCTAGCACAGATTCCTCAGGCGGACGTGATCCATCTTCATTGGATCGGAGGATTTGTAGACTACGGCGCGTTTTTCGGCTGGCTGCCCACGACTATGCCGCTGGCATTTACACTCCATGACATGGCTAATTTTACGGGCGGCTGCTGCTTCGATCTCGAGTGCGGAAAATTTATGAAGGGCTGCGGCGCTTGCCCCCAGTTAGGATCGCGCGATAACGACGACTTGACGTCGCGCGTCTGGCGAAGAAAGAAGCGCTTTTACGCCGGGTTGCGTCCAGAGCGAGTACGCGTGGTTGCGCCATGCACTTGGCTTGCGAATGAGGCTAAGCGCAGTGAATTGCTGGGACGGTTTGAGTGCACAGCGATTCCCAATGGGCTGGATATGGAAGTGTTCCAGCCGCGGGAACGACATGCGGCGCGTGAACTGGCCGGAGTGCCGATGGATGCAACTGTGGTTTTGTTCATGGCGGACAATATCAATCAATATCGCAAAGGCTTTCACTTGCTGGCACAGGCTCTCGAGCAAATAGGAGAAGAACGAGAGTTGTTCTTGCTGTCGATAGGTAAAGACCCGACTCCGGAACTGGGCCGCTTTCGTCATGTGCATATAGATGATCTGACGAACGATCGCACGCTGTCTTTTATCTATAGTGCCGCGGATATTTTCGTGCTGCCGTCTCTCGCGGACAATTTCCCGAACACGGCGTTGGAAGCGATTGCTTGCGGCATTCCTGTAGCAGCGTTTGACTCGGGGGGAGTGCCGGAGATGGTGCGGCCGGGAGTAACGGGGTGGTTGGCGCCACGCGGCGATGTGACAATGCTGAAAGAAGCGATGGTGCGGCTTCTAGACGATCCGGCTAAAAGGGCCGAAATGAGCGCGAATTGCCGGCGCGTCGCAACAACAGAATATGACGTGGTTCTTCAAGCTAAACGATACATCCAAGTCTACGAAGATGTCAGTGGCGCGCTGTCGTAGATTTCGGGAGCGTCGGCCGTTTTTTCCGGAGACAGTGCGTGAATTCCGCACGGTGTAGCTACTCCGTCTAATGGCCGCAGCCTCTTCTATGAAACGGTGATTTTCGATCGGCAGACGCTCTTTGCCGGATCTATTCACTATTGTGGTGATGCAGTCGATCGACTGCTCCGAGCTTAAGGACGCGCGCAAGTTCGCGTGCATAGCTCGAGATAGCAAGTCCGTTTGCTTTCCTCAATGGAAGGCATGGCAAAAGGAGCTCATCATCGTTGGCGCGTGCGTGCCCTAGACTTTAAGATCGTTAGAACGCCTTGTTTCGAGTTAGAACCGAATATGTAAGTAGTTGGACATCAGAGTCTACGAGATAACGGTGGATATGCTCCGACCGGCTGTTAGCGTCCTGATCGATACGTTTAATCACGAGCGCTTCATTGAGGAGGCGGTCGTCAGCGTGCTGGAGCAGGATTTTGCGGGCAGCGAGACGGAGATTCTGGTGGTGGACGATGGATCGACGGACCGAACGCCGGAGATTTTGCGGAAGTTCGCACCACGCGTGCGTGTGCTGACGAAGGCGAATGGCGGGCAGGGTTCGGCGTTTAATGCAGGTATCGCTGAGGCGCGCGGCGAGATTGTTGCGTTTCTGGACGGAGACGATTGGTGGGCGAAAACGAAGCTGAGCCGCGTGACGGAGGCAATGGCGGCAGAGCC
>DATEJO010000300.1:0-16015 GCA_035277905.1 Candidatus Sulfotelmatobacter sp. | reverse complement strand
AGCGCCCGCGCCCACGACCGCATCCTCAAAGTAGCCCGCACCATCGCCGACCTCGAAGAAGCCGCAAATCTCGAACCAAAGCACATAGCCGAAGCCATCCAGTACCGCAGCCTCGACCGCACTTATTGGGCGTAATAGCTTTTCACTGTCATCTCGAGCGAAGCGTTGCCGGAGCGAAGCGGAAGGCAACGCGCAGTGGAGAGACCCTATGTTTTGCGCTCGCCACAAAGAGCTAACCTTCAGCCGGAAAATGCGGAAGCAGGAGGCGAACGACGAACGACGAACGACGAACGACGATTCCCCGTCCCTTAAAGCATTAATCCATCCCCCGTACGGTTCCTTCCCGATTGCCGCCCAATCCCGCTACATACATCCTTGAAAGGCCCGCGCAACTTACGATCAGAACAGTTCGCCGCCTCCGAATCCTGTTTCCGCGTGGGTGGACCCGGATCTTTGGAGGTTAGTGAATGCAAGCAGTCCCCTTCGTGGCGCGTTCGTCGTGGGTTTCAAAAATCATTTTCCTGACATCATTAAGCCTTTTTCTCGCCGCTTGCGGCACGAATTCCAAGATGGCGGTAGCCCCCGACCAGCCCTCCTATCCTTCGACGCCCCCGGTCCCGATCAACTGGTCGCCGTCGAGCAGTGCGCTGCCCGCTCCGCCCGCATGCATGCCGGCCGAATCCAGTTGCACGCCGCCCTATCCCAACGGCTCCGACGATTTTCCTCTCACCGTCTCCAATCCCACCGATGGCGCCAGCGTCGCCTCGCCGATGAACGTCGTCGCCACCGCGACCCCGAAGAATCCCATCTTCTTCATGCGCGTCTACGTCGATCAGCTCGCCGTCTATTTCACATTCACCAACTCGATTAACACGCAGCTCTTCATCGCGCCCGGCCAGCACACCGTCGAAGTCATGGCCGAAGACAAGCAGGGATACATCTCCTCCACGATTCTCAAGGTCACCGTCACCTCGCAGCCTTCGCAAGTCACGATTAGCGGAATCCAGAACATGCCCGGATGGCAATCCTGCGCCGCCGATTTTCCTCCCGGCTCCGGCCGCGACGGACAAGTCTGCGCCTCCGGCAATCCCAATCCGCCCACGTCTTCCTTGACCCAGAACGTCTCTTCTCCTGCGATGGACGGCCAGTCGGCAGAATTCAGCATGAGCGGACCCAACGGCTACTCCAACGAGCTTTACTTCAACGCCATCGCCGGAGGCAACAACGTCAGCCACTTCACCTACGATCTCTACTTCTACATCGATAATCCCGCCGCTCCGCAGGCGCTCGAGTTCGATACCAATCAAACCTTCGGCGGATACCGCTGGGTCTGGGGTTCGGAGTGCAACTTCAAGGGCGAGACTCCGCCCATGTGGGATATCTGGGACGACGCCTCGGGCATCTGGCGTGAATCCAACGTGCCCTGCAATCCCTTCCCGGCGAACACGTGGGTTCATCTCGTCTGGCAGTTCGAGCGCGTCAACAATCAGGTGCACTACATCAGCCTGCAAGTCGGCGATCAGACTTACAAAGTCGACACCTACTACAACAACCAACCCGACTGGACGCTGGAAGAAATCGACAACGCCTTCCAGATGGACCTGGCCGAGCCGCCAGTCCCCTACAACGTCTGGCTCGACAAGGTGAATTTAACGGCGTGGTAAGAAAGAGAAGGGAAGCGACCAAACGCTGGCTCTGTCGTGTTGAGCGAGGATTGAGCTTCGCTGAAAGCGAAGCTCAACCGCAGTCGAAACATCCCTACCAGCGAGAAGAGGCCCAAGGTCAAAGGATCTCCAGGTGATTAATCCGTGAAAATCCGCGCCAATCCGCGGCAAAAGGTTTTCTAGAATCCCTTCCCCTTCAACAAAGCATCCAGATCCTCCGCATGCAGCGCCCGCGTCATCGCCTCTTCGCGGCTCAAATCGTTCTGAAATACAAGCTGCGCCAGCGACTCCTCCATGGTGAATGATCCTTGCTTGCGTGTGATCGTGATCTCCTGATGCAGATGCTGCAGCGCATTCTTCCGTATATGCTGCCGTGCCCCATACCCCACCATCAGCAACTCCGCTGCCGGCACGCGCCCGCCATTTTTCCGCGGAATCAGCGTCTGCGTCAGCATCGCCGCAAGAGCCATCGCCATCTCTGCCCGTATCGAATGCTGCCGCTCCTGCGGAAACGAATCCGCAATCCGCGATACCGTCGATGCCGCATCCGTCGTGTGCAAAGTTGTAAAGACGAGATGCCCCGTCTCGGCTGCCGCCAGCGCAATCCGCGCCGTCTCCGGATCGCGCATCTCGCCCACGACAATAACATCCGGCGCCTGCCGCATCGCCGCCCGCAGCGCGGTAGGGAAGTCTGGGGCATCGATTCCAATCTCCACCTGCTCGATCAAACTCTTATTGTGCTCGTGCTCGTATTCAATCGGATCTTCAATCGTCACGATGTGCCGCGCGCTCTCCTGATTGATCGCATTCACCAGCGCGGCTAGCGTAGTCGTCTTCCCTGAACCAGTCGCTCCGCCGATAATCACCAGTCCACGCTGCAACCCGGCCAACCCGCGCACAGACGCGGGCAAACGAAGCTCGTCAAGCGACGGCACCCGCGACGGCAGCGCCCTCACCGTAGCCGCCGTGCGTCCTCGCTCCCGATGCAGATTAATCCGAAACCGCCCCACACCCTCCGCACGGTACGACGAATCCGCAATCCCGGTCTGCTCGTATTCCTGCCGCGCATGATCCGCCAAAGCCGGTAGCACGCAGCGTTCAATCTCGTCTCCGCTCAGCACCGTCTCGCCGATCGCCGAGAGCGCTCCCTCCACACGCACCGCCGGCGCAGCCTCCGGCACCAGCAGTAGATCGCTCCCACTCCGCGCCACAAGCTGCTCCAGCCACGAATTCAGCCTCACCAACTCCGCGCCACTCTTCTCCGAATGAATCTCTTCCACCCGAACCGGATTTCTTTCAGCTGTCATAGAGTCTTTAGATGCCTCACTCCGCAAGATAAGCCGAACGTTAGGATGTTTTCCCTAGTGTTACTTCGTGTCCTTTGTGGTTAATTACTTAGATCGCGAGACTCTTGACCTCTTGCAGCCTTCGCGATAGCCTCCCCTGCGTCGAGTACTCACCCTTCCTTCAAGGAGGTCCCAATGGTCCCACTCTCCGCTCTCTGGCTACCGATCGTTCTCTCGGCCGTCATCGTCTTCGTCGCCAGCTCCATCATGCATATGGCGCTGCCTTATCACAAAGGCGATTACAAGAAGATCCCCGACGAAGACAAAGTCCTGCCCACCCTCAAGATGGCAGGCATCACTCGCGGACTCTACGTCTTCCCCTTCTGCACCCACAAAGAAATGAAATCCCCCGAAGCGATCGCCAAATACGAAAAGGGCCCGGTCGGCATGATGATCGTCTTCCGCAACGGCGCGCCGTTCATCCCGAAGTTCCTCGGACTCTGGTTCGGATATTGCCTAGTGATCGCCTTCTTCGTCGCCTACCTGACAGCACACACAGTCGCGCCCGGTACCTACTATCTTGCCGTCTTTCGCGTAGTAGGAACGGCCGCGTTCCTCAGCTTCGGCCTGGGCCCGTTGGCCAACGTCATCTGGAAAGGCTATCCCTGGGGATTCGTCTTGAAAGAAGTAATCGACGGCCTGATCTACGCCCTGCTGATGGCCGGCACCTTCGGCTGGCTCTGGCCCAAATAACTCATGTAGGGGCGGACGCATTCGTCCGCCCCGCGAGCGAAGCGAGCGTAAACGGAAGCGTGCTAAATTAAGCGGGATTAACTGGTCAGCGTTTCCCTGCGTCATCCCGAGCGGAGCCGCTCTTCAGGCGAAGCGAGGGATCTAGCGCGTACCGCCAAACTCTGCAAGACGTGAAACCACGGGAACCTGAAACCTTGAAACCTTGAAACCTTGAAACTTTCACTCCCCCGGCAACATCCTCCCACTCCGCAGGTACCGGCTATGCCACCCCAGCGACTCCGTCAGCAGGTGCGGCGTATGCTTCCCATACGACAACAACTCCGCCCGCGACAAATAATCTTTCAGCAGCGGCTTGTACTCCGGCGCTGCGCACTTTTCGATCACCAGCTTCGCGCGCTCCTTCGGTGAGAGTCCTCGCAGATCCGCCAATCCCTGCTCCGTCACCAGCACCTGCACATCGTGCTCGGTATGATCCACGTGCGACACCATCGGCACAATCGTCGAGATCGTCCCCTTCTTCGCCGACGACGGCGCCATAAAAATCGACAGATATCCGTTGCGCGCGAAATCTCCTGACCCGCCAATCCCGTTCTGTATGCGCGATCCCATCACGTGCGTCGAATTCACATTCCCGTAGATATCTGCCTCGATCATCCCATTCATCGCGATCACGCCCAGCCGCCGAATGATCCCGGGATTATTCGAAATCTCCTGCGGCCGCAGCACGATTTGCTCGCGATATGAAATCATGTTCGCATTCACTTCGTTCAGCATCTCCGGACTCAGCGAGAACGCCGTCGCCGATGCCGACGTCAGTTTCCCCGACTTCAGCAGCCGGATCATCCCATCCTGAATCACTTCCGTATACGACGTCAGCCCTTCAAACGGACCTTCCTCCAGCCCGAACAGCACTGCATTCGCGATGTTTCCGACACCCGACTGTAGCGGCAGCAGATTCTCCGGCATCCGCCCCTTCTTCACTTCCCAGCTCAGGAATTCCAGAATGTGTCCCGCAATCTTCTTCGACGCCGAATCCGGATCCTTAAACGGACTATTCCTATCCGGCGAATCCGTCAGCACAATTCCAACAATCTTGTCCGCCGGAATATTCAGGTACGGCGTCCCGATCCGGTCTCCCGGCCTCACCAGCGGGATCGGTCTTCGATTCGGAGGCGGCTCCAGCCCGTAATAAATATCGTGCATCCCCTCCAGCGCCATGGGCTGCCACGAATTCACTTCCAAAATGATCCGCTCCGCGCAATCGATCCACGTCTTGTTGTTCCCGATCGACGAACTCGGCACCACCCGCCCGTCTTCCAGAATCGCCGTGACTTCGATCAGCGCCACATCCAGCTTGCCCAGAAATCCATACTCGACGAACTGCGCCACGTGGCTCAGATGGATATCCATGTAATCCATCTCGCCCGCATTGATCCGCTTCCTCGTCTCGGGATCCGACTGATACGGCAGCCGCAGATGAATCCCGCCCGCCATCGCCAGCGCTCCATCCAGCTCCGGCCCCGTCGACGCCCCGGTGAACACGCTCACCTGAAACTTCTCGCCCCGGAAATTGGCATCGGCAATGCGGTGCGCCAACTCAAGCGGCACCGCCTTCGGATACCCCGATCCCGTAAACCCGCTCATCCCAATCTGATCGCCCGACTGGATCAGCCCGGCCGCCGTCTCGGCGCTCATAATCTTCCGCTCAAGCTTGGGATTCAAAATCCGCGCGCTACTGGTAGGGATAACCGTGCTCATGAAGAAAAGACCTCGCAATCAATAAAGGATTTCCCTTTAACGCTATAGGCGGGGTCCATCGGGAATCTGTGATTTCAATCACACACAGGAGTGGCGGGTGCACTTCAGTCCGGATCCTAAAGCCGAATGTCGGCATTCGGGTCGCAGGGAGTTTAGGAACCATCTCGAGCAACTTTCTAGGCTTTCAGGGACGGGTGATTCCTGGTAATCCACTGCTCGACAACCAGCGCAAATTGCTGTGCTTTCGTCAGAATCTCCGCGGCTTCCGTTTCTGTAGCGACAAAGGCGTCGTCGTAGTCGATCACGTTCCGTTTTCGCCGGCACCTGTCGAAGTAATCGCTATATGGGTCCGCAGGTTTTCCAAGTGCGAGCTTGACTACGTCGAAAGAGATCTTGTGGTGACCAGCGCCGACGACCCGGTAGCCGGCACACGCGATCGCCATTTTCGCAGCTTGTAGCGCTGCATTGTAGGCGGTCGCAAATCGTCTGTCTGCCGACGCCTTGTCCAGCGATGCATCCGCCAGATCGCGACGGATAACCGCCCGCAGCTTATCCAGTTCCTTCTTCGATGTTTTATGTTTCTGGACTTCGTTATTTGCCAGCAATTGCGTCCAGGTCACGCTGTTCGCCCTTCACGAACTGAAGTTGATTCTTCAGTACATTACTCAAGAAATGATCGCCGTCGGCAACTTTCTTTCGAAACTCGTCCACCGAGTAGTGAGTTACATTCACTTCCCGGCCTAGACGCCTTTCGGCTTTCCGCAGCGAGGCCGCCAGGTCTCCTATCCCGATTTTCCCGATTATCATGAGGTCAACATCGCTCGTAGCGTGTTCTTCGCGCCGCGCTATGGAACCATACACGAACGCACAGGCTATGTTCTCCGCGAACGGCTTGAGGACCGCTCGCAGCATAGGAATCAGTCCCGCCGTCTTTTCAAAAATGCCCCGCAGTTCCGGGAATATCGGGGACCGTGTCTCTGCCTTAAAGTAGATTCTGCGGCCATCCTTGCGCTGCTGCAATATGCCGCTTTGTTGGAGTGATCTCAGTTCGCGTTGGAGACTCGAAGGTCGCGTGTGAAGAAATTCCGCCAATTCGGAGAGATACCACCACTTCTCCGGTCGCGTCAGAGTTGCCGCCAGCACACCCTGCCTGACCGTCGCAAAAAGACTATCCAAAGTCGGATTATTCTTACGCATAATGCGTACATTATTACGCAATATGCGTAAAGATGCAATATCGGTTGGCGAGTCGAGCGAAGCGAGACAGATGGTTCCGGAGAGATGCCGGCCCCAATCCTGTCATCTTGAGCGAAGCAGGCCGGCGAAAAGCCGGCCTGCGCAGTCGAAAGATCCCTGCCTCTTCTCATCTTGCAGGAGTTCCGAGTCCGTCGCGATTCTGATTGTGCGCCCGAACTGGAAATGCTTTAACATCATGCCGCCATGCGCATCATCTCCGTTCGAATAGCTCCGGTAGCGAAGATATTCACTATTGCCTACGCGGTTTTTGGATTGGTGTCATTTCTAACGTTCGCGTTGGGCGGGGCAACAAGTCTCACTCTTCCAATTGGCATAGTGCTTCCCCCTCTCTTCCATCTGAATTTCAACCTCACCCTGACGCGCCAACACGACCTCGTCTATAACGTTCTCCTTTGTGCCGCTGCGATTGCTTCCTTTGCCTTGACCGGCTGGATCACTGGAATTGCAACTGCACTCTGCTTTAACGTCATCGCAGAAAAAACCGGCGGCATCGACGCGAAATACGTTTCGCTCATTCCGGATAAATCTTCTCTTAAAGTGCCACAAGAGAACCCGATCGAAGCACCCTGAAGAAAGCGGCGGCACGTCACGCAGGCCTCGGCGTTCTTCATACCTGAAGACTCACCTTCGCCCTCCGCCGCGCCCACCTCCTCCTCACAAACCGCCATACCACAACCACCATCGCCACCAGCACAATCGCGATCCCCACCGCGAGCCAAATCAGAATTCGCAGCGAATTCATCATCACCGAACCGCCAGCCTCTGTATAAAACCCGTTAAAGCTACGAATCTTCCCCGGCAGCGCCAGCAAGTCTTCCTTCGTCAACTGCAACACGTGCTCATTCGGATGAGATAGTGCCTCCCACTCAAACAATTTCCCCGCCGCATTCTCTTCAATATGCCCACCCAGCACGTAGCTCACCGGACGACCCTTCACAAACGCCGCCACACGCTCTGCGCTCGCCAGGTCTGCCTTGGTATCGTCAATCAGCAGTCGCCCAGGAATCAGAAAGTCCCCCGAGAAAAACAGCCCGGTCTGCCGGTCGTAGAACGAAACTTCAGTCTCGTTGTGCCCCGGCGTCGGAATCGCATCCACCACACGATCCCCAAGTTCGATCTGCGTCATCCCATTCGGCCAGTCTGCAACCTTATAAAACCGCCGCACACTTTCGATATCGAATCCCACCACCTGCACATTCGGCAACCCCGCGAACTGCCCGTCGCCCGCCCGATGATCCAGATGCCGATGCGTATGCACCACCAGCAACGGCAACTTCGCCCCGCCCACAGCAGGCAGCAGATCCATCACCGTCTTCGCCAGCGGCATCTTCGCCGGATCGGCAACGTCTCCCGTATCGATCAGCATCGCCTTCTGCGATCCAATCAGCAGATACATAAACGGCGCTTCAAACGTCGCGCACAGATTCTCCCGCAGGATGAACGTCTGCGCGTTATACGCATGCACCTGCAACGGAGCCGATGTACTCTTCGCGCAATCCGCCGCGCCCTGATCCCAGTGCACATCCATCGATCCCGGCACAAGTTGTGCCCGCGCGGAACCCGCAGGCAGAAACACGAGCCCAGCGATCACGCAAATAAAACATAACAATTCTCGACGGCTCATCTTCATCTTCTCGTCCCCTTCCTCTTCGGCAGCAGCCCATCCAGGCTGCCCAGCCACATCTCCACCGCGCGGTCCACGCGCTTGCGGTCCCCCGTATTGCAGAAATCCAGCATGAATCCCCTCAATCCCGCCACAATCAAGGTCCCAAACGCCCGCGCCTCGTCACACCCATATCCTTCGCGGCTCATCGGATCAACAATCAGCCGCAGCCAGTCCTCCACCGTCGAGCGCAGAAACGTCCGGTAAGCTTTCGGTCGCCGCAGCGCGATCCCATACGCTTCGAAGAACAGCCGGAACATCGGCACGGAGTCCGGCGCGCTCATCCGCTTCCAGACCATCCAATACTCGTCCCGCAAGCTTGGCCCATGAATCTCGTCATACCCGGCGGCCTGCTGCCGCCGCATCTCCGCAAGAACTTCAGTCACCATCTTTTCCTTGGACCCGAAGTAATAGAGCAGCACCCGCGGACTCGATCCCACCGCCTTAGCCAGCGGCCGCAGCGAAAGATCGCTCAACCCGTGCGCCGTCAGATAACGCACAATCGCTCCCATCAACTCCGCCGGCCTCTGCAGATTCACTGTTCGACTCATTCGCTGATGATACGATAAATGAAACGATTGTTTCAATTATGAAGACAGAAACTGACGAACATCCGTTTTGTCAGTCACAAAACGCTGTTCACGTTTGAGCCGCAAGGAACCTAGTCAGCCTTGCGAATGCAACCCAATCCCGCTCGCTATGATTCAATTGAAAGGTGGCTCCGGACCTTTCAGGCGTCTCCCCATGATCTCCTTTGATCCCCCGCATCGGGCCGTGCATTATCCCGAAGACCGCCGCTTCCGGATTTGGGTGCGCCCTTCCATTCTGATCGGCCTCGCTGCTGTCATTGCAGCTCTGATCGTCGCCGCCTGGATTCAGTTTGGCCTTGCCGGGCTGCCTTACGTTCCCCCTGTCCCGCAGATCTATCCCAACAACTTCGCCGGTCCGCACGGATTCCCGCTGTGGGTGCGCTACTGTCATTTCTTCAATTTTCTGTTCGTGATGATGCTCATTCGCAGCGGCCTCTCCATCCTGGTGGACCATCCCCGCCTCTACTTCAACGATGACTGCACCCCCGGCAGTGAATGGATCCGCTTCACGCCGCTCAAAGTTCCCACAGACCGCATTTGGACGGCAAAAGACGACGCGCGTTACATTTCCCCACTCGTTGGCACTCCCGGCTACCGGCACACGATCGGCATAGCGCGCGTGTGGCACTTCATCGACGTGCATGGATTCATCGCTACTGGCATCATCTTCATCGTCATGTTGCTCACCACAGAGCAGTGGCGGCGGATCGTGCCCACCTCGCCCGTCGTTGTCGCACAGGCCTGGAGCACCTTCGTTCATTACGCAACCCTCCATTTGCCGCCCGAGCCGAACGGCTTTTACGGCTACAACGCGCTCCAACAGATTGCCTACTTCACGGTGGTGTTCGTCTTCGGACCGTTGGCGATTCTGACCGGGATCGCAATGTCTCCGGCTATCGTGAATCATTTTCCGTGGTATCCGCGCATTTTCGGCGGCAGGCAATCCGCGAGATCGCTCCATTTCCTGACAATGCTCAGTTTCTTTGCGTTCCTCGTCGTGCACGTCACATTGGTGGTCATGACAGGATTCGAGCGCAACATGAATCACATCGTCATGGGCACGGACGCTCTGAATCCTATTGGGATGTGGCTCGGCTTTCTCGGCATCGCCGTCGTCGTGCTCTCGTGGGTCGTGGCCCACTATCTATCGTGGAACCATCCGCGCGGACTCCAGCGCGCCTTGAAATCCGTCACCTATCCCATGCAACTGCTGACGTTGAACCGGCTCGTTCCACAGCAGAATTATTCAGAGCGGCAGATTTCACCCCACTTCTGGCCAAACGGAAAGATGCCCGTGCGAGAGGATTGGAGACGCCTCGCCGAAAGCGGCTTCAGGGATTTCAGACTGAAAGTGGGTGGATTGGTGGACAATCCAGTCGAACTTTCTCTCGCCGACATTGCGCGGCTCGGTCCGGTCGAGCACATCACCATGCACCATTGCATTCAAGGCTGGAGCGGCATTGCCAAGTGGGGCGGCATCCCTATGAAGGCGCTGATTGACCTCGTTCGCCCCAAACCGGAATCCAGCGTGGTGGCGTTCTTTTCCTTTGGGGAAGCGCTCTATGGCGGCCTCTACTACGACACGCAGAGTATGGAGAATGTCTTAAAGGCGGAATGCCTTCTCGCTTTCCAAATGAATGGGCATCCGCTGCCGGAAGTTTACGGTGCTCCGCTCCGTCTGCGCGTCGAAAATCAGCTGGGCTACAAAATGGTCAAGTGGATTGAGCGCATTGAATTCGTCAGGTCAGAGAAGCAGTTGGGCGCTGGAGAAGGCGGCAAGAATGAGGACGACGAATACTTCGATCTCCTGCCCAATATCTGATGTCCCTCGAACCGGATCAGCCCCGCCCACGAAACTGGATAATCCGTTTGCGGTCGCGTTTCGAAGGGCGGCCAGCCGGCAGAATCTCCCACTCGCGAGCCACCCGCCGCTCCGCGGCTGCTTTGGCCCGCAGTTCTTTGCTGGTTTCGGTTTCACGATAGAGTTTCTGCGCCTCCGAGGCGGGCCCGCGCACATCGCTCACCCCAAGTACTTCTACCTCGAACTCGCCGCCCTCGGTGATAATGCGCAGCATGTCTCCGATGCGCACCTCCCGCGCCGCTTTCGCCAATTGCTGATTCGAGCGCGCCCGTCCCAGATCGCAAGCCTTCTTCGCCAGCGTCCGCGTCTTGAAAAAACGCGCCGCCCAAAGCCACGCATCCATCCGTACCCCATCCATGACGCCAATTGTCTCAGAAGAATGATCGCGTAGGGGCCGCGTACGCACAGCCGCCTCGGCTGTCCGGTCGAGCGCAGCGAGACCCACTCCCAGAAAGCCAAAAGACCCGGCAGCCGAGATCCGAGAGCCCAGAGGAGTCGGTCCGCTTGTCCTCCCAACTAACTTCCCCTAACTCCTTTATCACCAAACCCTTGTACCAAATTGGTCAGCCCGATCCTCCGGTATGCATCCCACTTTACAAATAAACACTTGACCGCATCTTTTCCAGCAGATAGATTAGCGTGTTCCAAAGGACCGCCGGAAGCTTCCACCGCTAGTTCGTGAAAGCTAAGCCCTTAAAAATGGAGCATCTTAGGTACCCGGTCCAGCATCTATTCAGTTGAGTGTGTTTTGCGCTTACTCCTTTTACAACCTACTAGGAATCAGTGACTTAGGTCGGACTCTGGGGTTTCCGGTCACCCTCCCGTGGCGGAAGGAAGAAGGCGGAAGGCCACAATCATAAAGTAAGGAGAACTACGACACATGCGCTCTGATCGTGTGTTTGACGCTTTACAGACTTTACGAAACCGTTATATGCTGTGTCAGCTTGCCTCCAAGGCCACGCGGAAGTTCCACCGGCCCAGTACCCGCATCCAGGAAACCATGAACGGCGTGTTGGACCGGATCGCTGACTCGGAGCGGCAAGAAGTTTTGTCGGAACCAGAGAACGTTGCCGAAGCACAACGGCGGGCTGCTTAACCCAGTCCCGCCCTTCCTGCCCGGCGTTGTTTTACGTCTTTCCTGTGTCCCCTTCCTTTTGAAAATCTCCCGTTGACACTACCGAATACGCTCTAGTGCACGGGTTCAGGTGAATCATGACCATTGCTGAACTGAAAGAAAAGAACATCACCGAGTTGACCAAGATCGCAAGGACCTTGGATCTCCCCGGTGCCAGCGGAATGCGCAAGCAGGACCTGATCTTCAAGATCCTGCAGGCGCAGAGCGAAAAAGAAGGCCACATCTTCGCCGAAGGCGTCCTCGAGATCCTGCCCGACGGCTACGGCTTTCTCCGCTCTCCCGACTACAATTACCTCCCGGGCCCTGACGATATCTACGTCTCCCCGTCCCAGATCCGTAAATTCGACCTCAAGACCGGCGACACCATCAGCGGACAGGTGCGCCCTCCACACGAAGGTGAAAAATACTTCGCGCTCGTTAAAATCGAGGCCGTCAACTTCGAGTCTCCCGACGAAGCCCGCAACAAAATCCTCTTCGACAACCTCACGCCCCTCTATCCGCAGGAGCGCGTCAAACTCGAAACGACCCGCGACAATGCCAGCGCCCGTGTGATGGATCTGCTCACGCCTCTCGGCAAGGGCCAGCGCGGACTGATCGTCTCCCCGCCCCGCGCCGGCAAGACGATGCTCCTCCAGAACGTCGCCAACTCCATCACCACGAACCATCCCGAAGTCGTCTTGATGGTCCTGCTGATCGACGAGCGTCCGGAAGAAGTCACCGACATGCAGCGCTCGGTCAAGGGCGAAGTGATTTCCTCGACCTTCGATGAGCCCGCTGCGCGCCACGTCCAGGTCGCCGAAATGGTGATCGAAAAGGCGAAGCGCCTGGTTGAGCACAAGCGCGACGTCGTCATCCTGCTCGATTCCATTACGCGTCTCGCTCGCGCCTACAACACAATCGTTCCGCCCTCGGGCAAAGTGCTCTCCGGCGGCGTCGACTCCAACGCGTTGCAGCGCCCGAAGCGTTTCTTCGGATCGGCCCGCAATATCGAAGAAGGCGGATCGCTCACGATCATTGCGACGGCCCTCATCGATACCGGCTCCCGCATGGACGACGTGATCTTTGAAGAATTCAAGGGCACGGGCAACAGCGAAATCATCCTTGAGCGTAAGCTCGTCGACAAGCGCGTATTCCCGGCCATCGACATTCAACGCTCCGGCACCCGAAAAGAAGAACTCCTGATCCCGAAAGAAGATCTCTCCAGAATCTGGGTTCTCCGCAAAGTGCTCAACCCGCTCTCCCCGGTCGAAGCCATGGAATTGCTGATCGACAAGCTAAGCAAGACCAAATCGAACAGCGAATTCCTGGCCAACATGAGCGCCCTGTAAAAAAGCGCTCAGTTGATCCCGACCAGCAACAACCTGTCATCCCGACCAAGCGAACGGATCAGCGAATGCTGATCCGTTCGCGCGTGGAGGGACCCCTTGTTCCCCTTCGTGTAACTTCGTGCCCTTTGTGGTTGATCCGATTTTTGCAGTAGCACCTCAGACGTATAATTTTGAAAGCCCAAAGTTGGCGTCAGCGAGGCTCCCGTGCGATCCCAATTCCTGCTTTCATTATTCTTCCTCCTGTTTGCGCTGCCATCCTTTTGCCAAAACGCCCCGGGACAAGTCCAGGTTCCGACGCACGAAATCAATCCCCCCAACGCCGACACCGACGAAATCCGGTCCCGCCTCGAACACGACATGGAAAAGAAAGCCGCCAAGGAACGCGTCGCCGCCATCAAGAGCGACACCGACAAGCTCCTCAAGCTCTCCACCGAACTCAAAGCCTACGTCGACAAATCCAACGAAAACGTCCTCTCCCTCGACGTAATCAAGAAAGCCGACGAAATCGAAAAACTAGCCAAAAGCGTTAAAGAAAAAATGCGCGGCCCCAACTAACTCTCAAGCGTGGCGCCGGTGCCCCGCCGGCTGTCGCGAGGGCGTCCTCCTCTCGCACCCGCCAATCCTCTGTGTCCCCTGTGTCCTCTGTGTTGATAATTTGACCTCCCTTCCGCTCCGAGCAGAGAGTGAGCGCACGCACAAGTAAAAACGCCACCCGGCGAAGCCGGATGGCGTGAAAGAAAGAATCCGAAAGCCGGAAGCCGGCAAGCGAAAGCCGAACTCAAGCCTCCTTCGCCGCCTTGATCCGCATCCCGTAAAACGATTTGTACACGAAGAAGAACGACACCAGGAAGAACGCCAGCGCCAGTCCTCTGGTCAAGGCCCCGTTATTCGCTGACATCGTTACCGCCAGTTCCACCGCCAGCAGTCCAAACAGCGTCGTGAACTTGATCACCGGATTCAGCGCCACCGAAGACGTATCCTTGAACGGATCGCCGACCGTATCGCCAATCACCGTCGCATCGTGCAGAGGCGTCCCCTTCTGCTTCAACTCCACCTCGACAATCTTCTTCGCATTGTCCCAGGCTCCGCCGGCATCCGCCATAAAGATCGCCTGATACAAGCCGAAGATCGCAATCGAGATCAGATATCCGATGAAGAAGAACGGTTCCACAAACGCGAACGCCAGCGTCGCAAAGAACACCGCCAGGAAGATGTTCAGCATGCCTTTCTGCGCATACTGCGTGCAGATCTCCACCACCTTCTTGCTGTCCTCCACCGACGCCTTCTCCACGCCCTCGAGCTTAATGTTCGCCTTGATGAACTCCACCGCCCGATACGCCCCCGTCGTCACCGCCTGCGTCGCGGCGCCCGTGAACCAGTAAATCATCGCGCCGCCCGTGATCAGTCCCAGCACAAACGGAGCGTGCAGCAGCGACAGGCTCGACACATTCTCCGTCAGCCCGTTCGTCAGCGCCATGATGATCGAGAAAATCATCGTCGTGGCCCCAACCACCGCCGTTCCGATCAGCACCGGTTTCGCCGTCGCCTTGAACGTATTACCCGCGCCGTCGTTCGCTTCCAGCAGGTGCTTGGCCCGCTCAAAGTTCACCTTCAGTTTGAATTCCTTTTCGAGTTCCATCTCAACATTCGGCACCGACTCGATCAACGACAGCTCATATACCGACTGCGCGTTGTCCGTCACCGGACCATACGAGTCCACCGCGATCGTCACCGGCCCCATTCCGAGGAATCCGAACGCCACCAGCCCAAAGGCAAACACCGCCGGAGCCAGCATTCCCGCCGCCGCCGCCAATCCCATGGTGCTCATGTAATACGCGATCGCCATCAGCACCATCATCGAGAATCCCAGGTAGTACGCCGAGAAATTTCCGGCTACGAATCCCGAAAGGATTCCCAGCGACGCTCCGCCTTCCTGCGCCGATACCACCACTTCCTTCACGTGCCGCGACTCCACCGACGTGAAGACCTTCACCAGTTCCGGAATGATCGCGCCCGCCAAAGTACCGCACGAGATAATCGTCGACAGTTTCCACCACTGCGAGCCGTCGGCCCCCAGCAGCGGAATCGTGTAATACGACACCAGGTACGTCAGCCCGATCGACACCAGCGACGTGATCCACACCAGCGAAGTCAGCGGCGCCTCGAAATTCATCTGGTCCGCCGATCCGTACTTCGCCTTCGCAATCAGGCTGTTCAGGAAGTACGCCCCTGAACTCGAAACCAGCATCATCACGCGCATCACGAAAATCCACACCAGCAACTGCACCTGCACCGCCGGATCTTTCACGCCCAGCAGGATGAACGTGATCAACGCCACGCCCGTCACGCCATACGTCTCAAATCCATCCGCCGACGGCCCAACCGAGTCGCCCGCATTGTCGCCCGTGCAATCCGCAATCACGCCCGGGTTTCGCGCATCGTCTTCCTTGATCTTGAACACGATCTTCATCAGGTCCGAACCGATATCGGCAATTTTGGTAAAAATACCGCCGGCCACGCGAAGTGCGGCAGCGCCGAGCGATTCGCCGATCGCGAAACCGATGAAGCACGGCCCGGCATAGTCGCCCGGCACGAAGAGGATGATCATGAACATCATCAGCAGCTCGATGGAGATCAGCATCATGCCGATGCTCATCCCCGCTTCGAGCGGAATCGCATACACCGGGTACGGCTTGCCCGGCAGGGAAGCGAATGCCGTC
>DATEJO010000299.1:0-10808 GCA_035277905.1 Candidatus Sulfotelmatobacter sp. | reverse complement strand
TCTCACCGAGCAACTCCAACTCATATCTCCAGTTGGTGTACGCGTCGCTCCTCTCTGACAAGAAGTTTCCGTCGAATGTAAACGCAATTACGTCCGAAGAATCCGATCCCTTCCAAGCGACCTCCCGGAAACCATTGCGTTTGAAGAAAGCATTCGTGAGCCCCTGCATTCCGCTGCCTGGTAGGAGCACGTCAACAAAAAACCTGAAAACATCAATAAAATTGCTCTTCCCCGACATATTCGGCCCTACTAATACATTCGTTCTCCCGAGTTCGACCTCCACATCTCTCAGTGATCGGAAGTTCCGGATTTTGATACTAGTTAGCATATGTCCTAAGCCTTTTGTGATGCCGGCAACCGGCGCGGGAATTCTACGCTGCCCGCCTTCTGGATGTCGATACTGTAAGGCAGAACACCCATTAACCAATCCAGGTTTTCAGTCCCACCTGCCAAAACAAGAATAAATACACATCCGTAAACTCTTCAATCTGTTTCGACACCGGTTTTCCCGCCCCATGTCCCGCCTTCGACTCAATCCTCAACAGAATCGGCCGTGTATCGCTCATCCCATTCCGCGCCTCTGCCTGCATCTCGGCCGTCATCTTCTTCGCGTGCATCGGATCTACCCGCGTGTCCGTGTCCGCCGTCATAAACATGATCGCCGGATACTCCACTCCTTCTTTCACATGGTGATACGGCGAGTACGCATACAGCCACTTGAACTGCGCCGGATCCTCCGACGTCCCATACTCCGGAATCCACAACTTCGCGATCTGGAAATCCTGATAGTGCAGCATGTCGAGTAGCGGCACCTGGCAGATCACGGCCCGAAACAGATCTGGACGCTGCGTGATCATCGCCCCCATCAGCAGCCCGCCATTCGATCCGCCCTGAATCGCCAGATGATTCCGATCCGTATACTTCGCCGCAATCAGATGCTGCGCCGCCGCGATCATGTCATCGAACACGTTCTGTTTTTTATCGAGCATCCCCGCCCGATGCCAGTCTTCGCCAAACTCCGCGCCGCCCCGCAGATTCGCCACCGCGTAAACGCCGCCGTGCTCCATCCACAAAAACGCCGTGCGGCTGAACGACGGCGTCAGGCTCACGTTGAATCCTCCATATCCCGTCAGCAACGTCGGATTTTTTCCGTTCTTCACCAACCCTTTCTTATGCACAACAAACATCGGCACCCGCGTCCCATCCTTCGACTGAAACCACTCCTGCGCCACTTCATAAGCTGAAGGATCAATCGACGGCGCCTCGACTTTGTTCCAAAGAACAGGGGTGCCCCATCCTAAACTCGCGTCGTTTGCGAGTTTAGGGTGGGGATTTTGACTTTCACTGCTCGAGTCAGAGGTTTTAGGAAGGGCACGGCTTCCAGCCGTGCCGTCAGAGTCAGAGGTTTTGGGAAGGGCACGGCCTTCAGCCGTGCCGCTAGCCGCCGCCGTTGAGGCGGGCTTTAGCCCCTGAGGCCCCGCCGCGCCGGAGTCAGAGATTTTCGCGGGGACATTTCCATCCGCGCCGTTGGACTCAGGGGTCTGTGAAAGGGCACGGCTTTCAGCCGTGCCGTCACTCGCGGGAGATGACGCGGGCTTTAGCCCCTGAGAAAGCGCCACCCGATAAATACTCGGAGGCACCGTGAACGACTGAAATCCAAAAAACATCTCCGCACGATTCCACTTCCCGCTCGTCCCAAACACCGTGCCGATCCCGGGTAGCGCAACATCCGACAACTTCTTCCCATCCAGATCGAACACCTTCAGCTGCGACGACGCATTCTGCTCGTACTGCGCAAACAATTTTCCGCCGAACACCGCCGCACCCTGCAACACCGCGTCCGACTGCGGAATGATCTCCTTCCACGCCTCGCGATCGAAATTCCCCGCATCCGTCACCAGCACGCGGTATCTCGGAGCATCCTCATTCGTCGTGATGTAGACCTTCCCCTTGTACACATCTGCCGCATACAAAAAATTCTTCCCCGTCGTCAGCCGTATCGGAGGTTTGTCCGACTTCAGATCCATCAGGTACAGCTCCGACTTCGTCCAACCCTCCGCGACGTTGATCACCAACCACCGGCCGTCATTCGAAAGCGAAACGCTTGGCCAATCCTCCGGATCGCGCCCTTCTCCAAAAATCGGATCGTCCGTCACCACCGGACTCCCCAGCAAATGAAAGAACACATGCCGGTTGTACATCTCCTGTCCCGCCGGCACATCGCCCCTGTTGGGATATCGCGTGTAATAAAAACCGGAATTATCGTGCAGCCACGCAATCGATGCGGCCCGCGTCCGCTCAATCGTGTCCGGAAGAATCTCGCCCGTCTTCGTCTCGATCACGTGCAGCGTCGACATTTCCGACCCATTTTCCGAAAGACCATATGCGACGTACTTGCCGTTGTCGCTAGGCTGGAACCAGTCGAGCGCCGTCGTCCCGTCCGCAGAAAGTTTGTTAGCGTCAATCAGCACCCGATCCTGCGAAAGCGAATCGGCACCCGCCGGCGCGTGATCCTCTAGAGATGTTGGTTGCGATATCTCGCCGTTCTCGATCCGCTCTCTCACGTACAGCACCGGCTGATTCTGCATTCCTTCGCGCTTCGTATAGAAGTAATAACGCCCCGCGATGATCGGCGGAGTAACGTTCCCGATCGAAAGCAACTCCGTCAGCCGCTTCTCGATCGCAGCCCGCCCCGGCAACCGGTCGAGAATCGCTCGCGTATACGCGTTCTCCCCCGCCACCCATTTCTTCGTCGCAGGAGAATCCGCCTTCTCAAGCCACCGATAGTTGTCGAGAACTTTCGTCCCGTGAAAAATATCGATGACAGGCTTCGGTTCCGCCACCGGAGGCCCATCCTCGATCCGTTCCTCCGCCGCCGAATTCTTCTGCGCGGTTTTCGATTTTCCGCCGCCCTGCAATGCCATCGCACAAACCAAACAACCGATCACCCAAAGCGCTCCGTTCATAGCACCCGCCTATCCTATGCTATGATGCTATTGGACGCGGGCCTTCGGCCCGCAAACCCAAAAAACACTCCTCAGTAGCTCAATGGCAGAGCATTCGGCTGTTAACCGAAGGGTTGTAGGTTCGAGTCCTACCTGAGGAGCCAATTCTTTTGTCTCCGTTCCGGAGTTTTTTCCTTCACATTGTGGTGTACTCTTTTGCGCATTGACGGCGCGGAGGGATTTGTGTTTTTTTTGTGCCGTTATTCGGACGAATTCAGAATCTAGTTGCGCGATCTCGAGGAGGCTATGAAGACTACGCCAGCGAAAACGGAGTTTGCCAGAAGCAAGAGAGCTTTGAGTGTGAGTCTGAGTTGCATGCTCGCGATTTTGTTGGGGACATGGATTCCTGCGAGCGCACAACAGAGCCATGCAGACCAGGAGAGCCAATTCCGTTTTCGTTTTGTAGGCCCGAGAGTGGGCAATCGAATTTCTGCGATCGCGGGAGTGCCGGGGGATCCCAGCACGTACTATGCGGGCGCAGCTTCGGGAGGAATCTGGAAATCCACCGACGGCGGCAATGATTGGAATCCGATTTTCGATAAAGAACCCGTCGCCGCAATCGGCGCGCTGGCCGTCGCTCCTTCGGATCCGAGCATCGTTTGGGCGGGGACCGGCGAAGCGTGGGCTATTCGCGATAGCGACGTCGGCGGCAATGGGATCTACAAATCGACCGATGCGGGCAAGACCTGGACGAATATGGGATTGACGGAAGGCGGCAGAATCGGGCGGGTGATCGTTCATCCCTCGAATCCTGACATCGTCTTTGCCTGTGTTTTGGGGCGCATGACAGGGCCACAACAGGAGCGCGGCGTTTTTCGCACCACCGATGGCGGCCAGCACTGGGATCGCGTGCTGTTTGCCAACGAGAATGTCGGTTGCTCCGGCCTGGCCATGGATCCGCACAGCCCGCACACGTTGTTTGCCGGAATGTGGCAAGTGGAAATGCACACCTACGGTGAGTTCAGCGGAGGCGAGGGCAGCGGTGTCTATGTGTCTCACGACGGCGGGACGAATTGGACGCGCCTGCAGGAGCACGGGCTACCTCATGCCCCGCTCGGCAAGATCGACGTGGCTGTTGCGCCCACAGACTCAAACCGGGTATTCGCGCTGATTCAGACCAAGGATCAAGGCTCGCTCTGGCGATCGGACGACGGAGGCGAACACTGGAAAGCTGTCAACTATCAGCGCGCTTTGACCGGCCGTGCCGGCTACTACATTCGACTCGCAGTCTCTCCCGACAACGAGAATGAGGTTTACGTCGCGAATAGCTCGTTCCACCGTTCGCTCGATGGCGGCGAGAATTTCAAGGAGGTCCCCTGGGGCGGCGACAATCACGACATCTGGATCGATCCCACCAATTCCTCCCGCTTCGTGATCACGTTCGACGGCGGACTGATCATCACAACTGTGCATGGACGCGGCTTCCACCATGTGACGCTGCCAATCGGGCAGATGTATCACGTCGATGTCGACAATCAGATTCCGTATGACTTCTACAGCAACATGCAGGACGACGGGAACATGCGCGGGCCCAGCGTGCCGGTGGACTTCAGGGAAACAGGATGGGACCATGGCATGGGCGGCTGCGAGTCCGGCTTTACGGTGCCGGATTGGCAAGATCCAAACATTGTCTGGGCCACATGCTACGGCAACAAAGTGACCCGCTGGGATGCGCGCACGAAGCACGCGCGTTCGGTGAGTCCGTGGATGATGACTCTGGATTCCCCGCCCAATGCGGTGAAGTATCGCTGCCACTGGACGGCTCCGCTGGCCATTGATCCTTTCGATCACAATACCGTTTACTACGGCTGCCAGGTGATTTTCAAAACCAGCAATGGCGGGCAGAGTTGGTCGGTCATCAGTCCCGATCTGTCAACGCAAGATCCCAGCCGGATCGTTTCCTCGGGCGGCATGGTCGGTGACAACCTAGGGCAATTCTATGGCGAGGTCGTGTTCGCGATCGCTCCTTCGAAAATTCAAAAAGGACTGATCTGGGCAGGAACGAACGATGGCCAGGTCTGGCACACCGATGATCGGGGCGAATGGGTGAACGTCACCAAGAACATCAGTGGACTGCCGGCGTGGGGAACCATCACAAGCATTGCTCCGTCCACCTTCCATGCAGGGACGGCGTACGTCAGCGTCGATTTTCATCTGATGGACAATCGCGATCCCTTTATTTACAAGACCATCGATTTTGGGAAGACCTGGAAGAAGATCACCGGCAATCTTCCGAAAAGCGAGCTGTCTTACGTCCGAACGATTACCGAAGACCCGAATTGCGAAGGTTTGCTGTTCGCCGGCACGGGCAACGACGTTTATTATTCGCTCGACGATGGAAGCAACTGGACCGCTCTTGATGCGGGTCTTCCTCACGCTCCGGTCACGTGGGCGGTAGTGCAGAAAAACTTCCATGATCTGGTGATTTCAACTTATGGCCGCGGGCTTTACATCCTAGACGACATTTCGCCGTTGGAGCAGATGGCGAAGAATCACTCGGATGCGGGAGCAGTTCTATTTGGACCTCGGCAAGCGTATCGCTTCACGCGAAACGGCAGTGCGCCGCTGACTTTCTCGCTGAAGACAAAGCCGAAAGATCCGGTCGAACTGGAAATTCTCGATGCCGACGGCAAGGTTATTCGAAAGCTGGACCCCAAGCCTCGCGCCGGCATGAATCGAGTTGAGTGGGACCTGCGCTATGACTCTCCACGACTGATCGCTTTGCGGACGGTGGCGCCTGACAATCCCCATATCTGGGATGAGCCGCGCTTCCGTGACTCCGATTCGAGACCCATCACCCATTGGGGAACCAGGCCTGCGGAAGGAGGCCCGATCGTTGCTCCGGGCAAGTACACGGTGCGATTGAAAGTAGGGAGCGAATCTTACACGCAACCGATCACGGTGCTGCGCGATCCGCGCGTGAATGAGACCGAGGCAGACATCGACGAATCTGTGAAGACCCTTCTCCGTATACGCGACGATATCAGCCATGTTTCCGATAACGCGAACCAGATTGAGTGGCTGAGAAAGCAGCTCGAGGTTATCGAGGCTATGCTGCGCCCATCCAAGAAGCAGGCCGAGAACCACGAAGAAGAAGATGAGGAGTACCGTTCCCATCTCGAGGCTGCGCCTCCCCGGCCTTTGAGTGAAGCCGAAGCAAAACGCAAGTCGGAGCTGCTCAAATCTGCCGAGGAGCTCGACAAGAAGCTGCAAGCCGTCGAACACAAACTGGTATCGCCAGCGTTGCTCAACAGTGACGATAAGTATTTTGTCGAGCCCTATCAGCTGTATCTGAATCTCATCTGGCTCAATGCTGAGGTTGGAACCGGAGGCGGCGACGTTGCGGGAGGTGCCGATTTCCGTCCGACGGATACGCAGCTCGATCTGCTGAAGGGTTTCGAAGGGGAGATAGCCGCAGCCGACGCCGACTACGAGAAAGTCATCAAAGAAGATCTCCCGGCATTCGATCGAGCTCTCGGCGAGAGCAACAGCGCTCCGCTGGCGCTCTCACCCGGAGCATCGCGATAGGATAGGGCACAAGCGATAGTGATCTACCGGTCCGTTCAAAACTCTTGTCAGCAAAGGACGCCATGAATCGTCATACTTCTCGAAGGAAGTTCCTGAAGCAGGTATCGAGCGCTGGAATGGCATTGTCGACTGCCGCGATTTTCCCGGGCGTGGTCCGCGGAGCAGGGGCCGCGGGTAGCTTCCAAGCTGATACATCCACATCAGGTGCGCGCATCTACGTCGACACGCGCCGAACGATTGCGCCGATCGATCGCAATATCTTCGGCTCGTTTCTTGAGCACCTCGGGCGCGCCATCTACGAAGGCATCTACGATCCCGGCTCTAAGCTTTCCGATGCCAACGGCTTTCGCAAAGATGTGCTCAACCAAATCAAAGAATTGGGAGTCCCGATCATCCGCTATCCTGGCGGCAACTTTGTGTCTGGGTACAACTGGCTCGACGGGGTAGGACCGAAGCAGAATCGTCCGCGCGAGCTCGACAAGGCGTGGGACAGCATTGAATCGAATCAGTTTGGAACAAACGAGTTTCTCGCCTGGTGCAAGGCGGCGGGCACGCTGCCACTGATGGGGCTCAACCTCGGCACTGGGACTCCGGAAGAGGCGGCCGCACTTGTCGAATATTGCAATGTAGACAAAGGGACGAAGTGGAGCGATCTGCGGCGCCAGCATGGCGTGGCCGAGCCGTGGAACGTCAAGCATTGGTGTCTTGGGAACGAGATGGATGGTCCCTGGCAGATTGGGCATATGTCGGCTACGGAATATGGCACGAAGGCTGCCGATGCTGCTCGACAGATGCACTATGTCGATTCTTCTCTGAAGTTGATTGCATGCGGTTCGAGCGGGCCGTTCATGCGCACGTATCTTGAGTGGGACCGGGAAGTGCTGGAACAGTGCTATGACTACGTCGACGGTCTTTCCTTGCATCGCTACTTCGGAAACTGGGAGCGTGACAGCGGCGGTAACACCGCAAAGTATCTGGCACTAAACCTCAGCATGGAGCGTCAAATCGCCGAGACGGTTGCGGTTTGCGATCTCGTACGCGGACACAAGCGATCGCCCAAGAAGCTTTGGCTTTCGTTCGATGAATGGAACGTCTGGTACCGCACAACAGGGGGCGACGATGTCGATGGCCACCGCAAGGAAGCTCCACACTTGCTTGAAGAAGTGTACAACCTTGAAGATGCGCTGCTGGTCGGCGGTTTGATCAATTCGCTGGTGCGCAATGCCGATCGCGTGAAGATTGCGTGTCTGGCACAGCTGGTCAATGTAATCGCGCCGATCATGACCAATGCTGACGGCTTGTACCTTCAGACGATCTACTATCCGTATAGCTGGGGGCTGCAGTTTGCAAAGGGAGCAGTATTGAACCTGCTGGTCGAGTCTCCGACCTATGACGTAGAAGGACTGGACAAGGTTGGGTATATCGATGTGGCAGGGGCATTGGATCATGACGACCGCAAACTCTCGCTGTTCATTCTTAATCGCGATCTTTCCAAGGCACACGACGTAGAGATTGTCTGGGAAGATTCGGCTCCCGCTCGTGTGGCGACAGCTTCATTGCTCACGGGCGATGATCTCAAAGCGTCAAACAGTTTCGCCGCTCCGAAGAAGGTGGCACCTCGATCTTTCACTGTGTCAGGGGCAAGTGGAGGAAAGACAACCTTCCAGGTACCGGCTCGCTCGTATACCGTGATTCAGTGGTCACTTTGAGAGGGCAGGGCACGGCTTAGGTCGTGCCTTGCAAAGCTACTGTGCCATTTTTGGGCGGCGCCAGCGCCGTCGAGTGTCGAAGCACGAGACTGGTGATCAATTGATATTTGCGGTGCTGTTGTGACTGGAAGGCATCGACTTCATTTAAAAGAGCCTCGAAGGCAATCTTGGCCAATTCGTGTTGGGACATCTGCACAGTCGTAAGCGGAGGAATCGTATTGAGAGGCGTTTACTACAGGGCGGGTTTGAGTTCGACCCACGTAGTGTCTGCCTTTAGAGGAACGACATAGGCCTGCCGCTCCGATGTTAGAGAATGAACTGGACGATAAATCGGGGCTCCCGCAGGTTTTGCCGGCTGCTCGATTCTCAATCGCGCCTGGGGAGTAATTGCGCTGGCTGCGGCGAGGCCAACTCGCACAGTGCCGCTGCGAGAGTCGAATTCCAAGCGCTCGAAATTTCCGGCATCCAGGGTCAGCCATAATCCGATTGGAGCAATGAAGATGCGTGAGCGGAACGAATCCCGCGGAGTAACCGTAATACGATTGCCCTCGTTCTTGATGTTTCCTCCGAATGCAAGCCATCCGAACTCGGGATGATTCACGACGTAGGTCGCGGTGTTCCAGGCGTGACCGAAAAAGTTGGGACCGTAATCGCCGCTGTAAGGATCGAGCTTCAACATGTCGGGAAAGGCATGAAATGCGGCCGATGCGAATCCATCCTGGTCGATGTCAGTTAATGCGCCCATGGTTCCGCCATAACCTACGCGCAGCAAATAAAAGTCGTCGGGATGGTCACGGTATTCGGACAGGAGCGGAATTGCATTTAGGCCAGAGCCGTAGTGGTGAAGCTGCCGCTCGAGCCGTCGGTCTTTGGCAGCGAAGATGAAATCCCAATAGCGGCGGGCGCTTCCGTTGTATCCCCAGTGAGGAATGGCCGGATCGTAACCGAGGATGGCATTCAGCGTGACTTCGGCTTTGTCTTGATAGCCGAAATATTTTGTCCACGCGTAGACTTCTTCCTGTCCGGTTGAGTCCCAGGGCATCTCGCTCCCGAATGGATAGGCCTGCTGCTTCCACCGGTCGGCGCGTTCGTGCATCTTGTTCTCGAGAGCCGTGGCTTGCTCGGTCATTCCTTCGCGTTTGAGGTCATCGAGGATTGCCACGAAAACCGATCCCTCCATCTGGCCAAAGACTGCGAGGTCTTTCGCGTAGTTGGTCATCGCCATGGACGTCTCGTAAGCGTGATTCAGATACCAGTCCCACGGATGATTGGTGATCAGTCCTGGGTGGTTGCGCGCGAGTCGGTAGAGCACCCAATTGGCGGCAGCCACGTGCGGGTAATCGTAAGAGCGGTCTACTGCTTCCGAGGCTTGCTTGTTCCAACTCGTCCAACTTTTCCAATCGAAAGCATGGTTGTAGTAGTTCGGGGGCAGTTGGTCGGGCTGATAGTAGAACAAGCTCTTGCGGACACCGTATGCGTGGGGACCATCTTTGGACTGCAGGCCTCCCCAGAGAACTCCGTCAACGAACTGCTGCAACTTCTCGAGTTCCTCTTTGTCCGGCTGAACAAATTCCTTCATGACCGCCGCCAGCCAGGAGCCCGCGCCACCTTCATCGCTGAGACCGGCGATCCACACACGGCTGTCTTGCACGACCTGCTGATTGGTCTCCCGGTCGTAGGTGATCGCGGATGGCGCACGGTGAAAGGGATCGGTTGAATCGGTGAACCATTGCCGGGTGGTGAGGAAGTGGCCGAGGTCGGAGACAACTTGTGTCTCAGGCTTCGTCACAAAATACTGGATGGTTTGTATTGTTCCATCGTCGTAGGTGATGGTGAGGCGAGACCGTCCCCACGTTTTTCCGCGCAGAGTGTAGGCTCGTTGACCGTCGCGCGTAGGAGAGTCTTCGCGGATGTCGATGGCCGCGGCAGGCTCGATTTTCAGCGAAGAGACAGGTCTTGCGTATTTGAGGAAGAGGCGGCCTTCGATGTCCTGGGGCAACACGTATCCCGGGATGCCAACGGCAACCGGCCGATTGTTCTCGGCGAGAGTGGTCTCGATGTGGCGGATTGAATCGGAAACGAGAAATCTGAGTCCGTAGATTTTCGACTCGCCGGGCTTGAGCGTGAGGGAGGTGGGAGGATTCCACGGTTGCGCGTTTCGCCACTCATTTTCGGCATAGGCCTGACTGTGGACCATCCACTCGTAGAATCCTTCGAAGGTGATGCCGCGCGGAGTGGGATCGGTGAAAATCGGAGGCGCACCGAAGCGTCCTTTTCTGTCGAGAATTGGGTTGTGGGCTTCGAAGGGAGTTCTGCCATCGGGAACTACCAACAGCACTGGACCGTGACCGTTCAGACGAGTGACTTGCAAATATCCGGCGTCTTCGCCGATGTAGGGATCGTAAAAGGAGCAGATCGCATGAGCTTGTTCCAGAGAGCGATCATTGAGCACGTTGTTGAAGATCATGGGAATGCCAAGCGCACCGATTTCGACCGGCTGTCCAGATTTGTTTTCTAGGGTGAAGCGGAGGACGAGCTTGCCTTTCTCGACGGCCCAGGAACGCAG
>DATEJO010000298.1:0-29395 GCA_035277905.1 Candidatus Sulfotelmatobacter sp. | reverse complement strand
TGATCCGGAAACAAGCGGCGGAAGGTAGAGGTCTTTCCGGTCTGGCGGGCGCCGGTCAGGACCACCACAGGGCGGGTGCGGGCGGATCGGTGCAAGCGGGGCTCGATATCGCGGGTGATCCACATATGCTAAATATGCGATGGCATCGCATATTTTGCAACACCCATTTCCAGCGGAGCTTCAGACCCATTTTGGGACCTTCCACAACTTTATTCTTGCGATTCGCCTTTTCTTCGCTTCAATTCCTATGTATAATCCGGCCAGAATTAGAGAGTACTTATAGTCAGCAGTCTTCAAAGGAGCCACTTCATGGCAGACGAGCGGGGCAAGGCGATCGACCTGGCGGTGTCGCAAATCGAAAAGCAGTTCGGCAAGGGCTCGATCATGCGGTTGGGATCGAAGGACGCGATCCTTCCCATCTCGGTAATCTCGACGGGATCGATCTCGTTCGATGCCGCGCTGGGCGTGGGCGGATTCCCCCGCGGCCGCGTCGTGGAAGTCTTTGGGCCGGAGTCGTCGGGCAAAACGACCATCACGCTGCAGGTGATTGCCGAAGCGCAAAAGACCGGAGGCATGGCCGGATTCGTCGATGCAGAACACGCGCTCGATCCCGGATATGCGAAAAAACTGGGCGTCGATGTCGACAACCTGCTGGTGTCGCAGCCCGACTACGGCGAGCAGGCGCTCGAAATTACCGAAGCGTTGGTGCGCTCGAATGCGATGGACGTCCTTGTGGTGGACTCGGTGGCCGCGCTGGTTCCGAAGGCCGAACTCGATGGCGAAATGGGCGACAGCCACATGGGGCTACAGGCGCGGCTGATGTCGCAGGCGCTGCGCAAGCTGACCGGGACCGTATCGAAGTCGCGGACGTGCCTGGTATTCATCAACCAGATCCGCGAGAAGATTGGCGTGATGTTCGGGAATCCCGAGACAACGACAGGCGGCAAGGCGCTGAAATTCTATTCATCGGTTCGCGTGGATATCCGGCGCATTGCCGCGGTGAAAGAAGGCGACGTCGTGATCGGATCGCGGACGAAGGTGAAGGTGGTCAAGAACAAGGTGGCGCCGCCATTCCGCGAGGCCGAGTTCGACATTCTTTATGGGGAAGGCATTTCGCGCGAAGGCGATCTGCTCGACCTCGCGGCGAACAATAACATCGTCGAGAAATCGGGATCGTGGTACAGCTACAAGGGCGAGCGGATCGGCCAGGGACGCGAGAATGCGCGGCAGTTCCTGAAAGATAATAAAGATGTCATGGCGAAGCTGGACACCGAGGTGCGGAAGGCGCTGGGACTGATCGCCACACCGGCGCAACCGGCGGCGGCTGCGCAGGCCGCGGCTGGTTCGGGGCGCGTCACGACCATGCCGAGCGCGAATGAGTCGGTGAAAGTGCCGATCGCGGCGAAGCGCTAACCTTGCCGTTTTGCAATCTCGTTAGGCGCCCGGAGTTGCGGGCGCCTGATTTTTTGGCGCAAACCGAAAGCAGCGAAAACAAAAGGTCCCTCCACTCCGCGTACCGTTCCCGTTGGGAACGCTACGCTCCGGTCGGAATGACAGAGATACAAGTCACTACTCCCCTGCTACTTGGGCCACTACATCGAACAGGATTCGCGGGCCCCGCTTTACTTCCTCGACACGAATGCGCTCGTCGTTGCCGTGCTCGGTGTTTCCTTCTTCGTCGGTGGCCGTGTAGGGATTGAATCCGTAGGCGACGATTCCCAGCGGACGATAGCGCTGATTTTCCGTGTAGCCGCTAGTGATGTGCGGCACGACCGGGGTTCCGGGAAAGTACTTGCCGGAGACTTCGCGGATGGCTGACCAAAGCGAGTTGTCGGTGCCGGAATAATTCGCCACGCGGAATTCTTCGTTCAGCGGTTCGATGGTGACATTGGGATCGTCCACCACCTTCCTGACTTCCGCGAGCAGCGCTTTGGGATCGCCTCCGGGCAGAATGCGCACGTCAAGATTCGCCCATGCCTCCGGAGGAATCACGTTGGTCTGCTGCGAGCCGCCCATCATGGTCAGCGAAATCGTGTCGCGCAGAAGGAAGTTCAGCGACTCGTCGCGCTCGACATCCTCCTGGAATTTCTTGTCCTGAATTGCTTTGCGCACGTCGCGGTAGTAGGCGGCTTCGGCGGGCGGTTCGTAAGGAGCCATATCGCGGAGGAATTCGTCGACGACGGGGAGCACGCGCAGCGGAGTCTTATAAGCGATGATCTTGTTCAGCGCGCGGACGAGCCGGTCGGGGGCGGAATCCGGATTGGGCCTTGAAGCGTGCCCCGGACGGCCGTGCGCGACGACGTGCAGCCAATAGGTGGTCTTTTCGCCGACGTCAACGCCGACATATTTGACCTGGCCGTCGGCACCGAGCAGATTTTCTCCGCCTTCATTGATCAGGAACTCGGCGTTTTCGAGCAGATCGCGCTGATGCGCGATGAACCAGTCTGTGCCGGTGCCGTCGGCCTCTTCATCGGAAACGGCGAGGAAGATCACGTCGCGGTCGAGCGCCACTTTTTCGCGCTTCAGCATAACCATAACGACGAGCTGCGCCAGGCCTTCGTCTTTCATGTCTTGAGCGCCGCGTCCCCAAAGATAGCCATCTTTGATCTCACCGCTGAAGGGAGGAACTTTCCATTTCGAAGGGTCGCTGGTGACGACGTCCATGTGGTTGAGAAGAACAATTGGACGCTTCGCCACAGCAGTTGTATGCGGCAAGCGCGCCCAAAGATCTCCGCGGCCGGGCGCATATTCAAAGACGCGATTCTCGATGCCTTCCTGATCGAGGATCTTCTTATAAAAAGCGACTGCCTTTATCTCATTGCCGGGAGGATTGGTTGTGTTGATGCGCAGGTATTGCTGCATCCATGTCACGGCGAGTTCGGAATACTGTTGCAGGTGCTGGGCCGGAACTCGTGACGATGGCATGCCGCCGCCCTCGGCAAACATGGTTGCTGCAAGCATTATCATTGCTAAAGCGACAGTAACTCCCCAGCGAACATTACTCGTCCAACGTCTTCCCAGTTCACGAATGCCCAAGAAGTGCCTCCCAGATGCGGTTTTGCTTTCTTTTTTCTTGAACTTGCAAGGTTTGATAAACGAGCAATGTCGGAAAGTAAACGCTAGTCACCGATTACCTTCGACTCCACGCAGTTTTTATATCAGGTTTCCCAAAATTACCCTGCAAATGCACTCGTTTCTTTTCTGCGACAGTGGAGAAGACTACAATAGGCATAGTTATCAAATACTTAGCTGTTCAACCCAAAGGCCGAATTTGGCATCCCACTTGTAATAGCAGAGGCAGGCGCCGCGTTCGGGCGCCTCCGAGTTCAAGCGCCGGGCGTCGCGTCAGCGCCAGGCCAGCTGAGCGAATCCGCTAGCTTTCCTTACCGATTTCAGGGGACGCAATTTGAATTTAACGCACGCTTATGCGTGCCTGGTGTGGAGCGAAATGCTCCCCCAAACTTGGAGGAAGTTATCATGAACAACCGTCTCTTCATTGCCCTGCCGTTGGCCGCCGTTCTTGCCATTCCGGCCCTCGCGCAGACCACCTCGTCCAGCACCGATCAAAATCAGCAGCCGGCCACTTCGCAGTCGACCAGCGATAACGGCACTGCGACCGGCAAAGCGCCTCTGGCTCCTCCGTCGCGAGAAGGCTTCTGGGGACGCGTGAATCCGTTTGCCCGCAAGAAATATGTGCAGCGCCAGACCGAGCCGATCCGCGACCGCGTCAACGAACTCGATCAGCTGACCTCGCAGAACAGCAAGGACATTAAGGACGTCGATTCGCGATCGCAAGCCGGAATCAAGCTCGCTTCCGACAAGGCCAATGAAGCCGATCAGCACGCCGTGGACGCCGGCAACAAGGCGACCCAGGCGCAGCAGTCGGCGCAGCAGGTCACAGCGCGAGTTCAGAACGTAGAGAACGTGGTCAGCAACATCGACCAGTACAAAGCTTCGAACCAGACCGAAATCCGATTCCGTCCTGGCCAGACCATGCTGAGCAAGAACGCGAAAGATGCTCTGGACGACATGGCCAATGGCGTGAAGGGACAGCGCGGGTACATCTTCGAAGTGCAGGGCTTCTCGTCCGGCAGGGGTCAGACTGCGATCGCGACTTCGCAGAAGATGGCGGAGTCGGTCGTGCGTTACCTCGTGCTCAACCATGAAATTCCGGTCTACCGGATTTATCTCGTTGGAATGGGCAACGCTCCCATGCCCGAGAACAACAACGACCAGGCCAAGACCACGAAGCACTACAGCGGCGGCCGGGTTGAAATCAGCCTGCTGAAGAACGATCTCGAACAGCTCTCGTCGAACGGCACGGCGCCTGCGATGAGCAACGATCAGCAACAGCAGCCGAAGTAATAGAACATAAAAAGCGGCGAGCATAGCCGCGAGAATTACCTTCCCCCGAAAGCCTCTCGTCGCAAGCGAGAGGCTTTTCGCTTTTGAGCCGGCGCCCGCGTTTTTTTTCGCAACAGCGAATCAAGCTTCCGACAGTGCAATTACGCGCGTAACTTTTCAATTTCCTCACTTCCTTGGTACTGTCGGCTCACCAGTGGGGTTTCATCGACACAATGTTTTTGCCAACTTCGGAGTCGTGTGTCTCAGGCCGCAGGAACGATTTGCAGTTGATTTTGCTTCGGGTCCAGATGCTTTTATGCCGCTCTCCGCGATGGATTGCAGCGGGAACGCTCCTGATAAGTGCTGCCTTTGCCCAGTCCCAGCCCGGACGACCCTATCTTGACGGGAATCCCGCAAATCGCGTGGTCAACCCTCTTCCATTTCCAGTGGCTGTACTGATCGAGCATGCTCGCGAAGACGGGTCGATCGATTCGAGGTCCGTCTTGGTCGTGGAGGCGCGATCGAGCAAAAATGTGCAGGTTCCGAGCGGGTCCGCCGCCAGAACATTCGAAGCTCTGGCTCCGGTTGGATTAACCCGTGCGCCGTCCTGCGGGCAATCTCCAGCGGCAATGCCGCTCACGCGCGAACAGACCGAGCAGACAATTCAGAAACTTGATGCCGCAACTCTGGATTCGCCCGAGGCTCAAGCCGTGATCGCGAAGGTTGCGGAACAAGCGCAAGTTGAAATGGAACAGCGCTTCGACGAGGCAAACGTGCGGCGCCACGATCCTCTTGCGGCTGAATTGCGCTTCGAACAATTCCGGGATGCTGATCTTGCCACCAAGCAAAAGATGATCCAGGAAGATCACCAGCAGAAGATTTCTGATGCGATTGAAGACGTGATGTTCATCTCGGCAGCTTACGCCGATACGGCGGTCCAAAAAGAAGAACAGGCGCGCAAAGAGGCCGACTTACTCGCACAGATGCTCAAGGACAAGGCGGACTTTCTTCAGCGTATTGACTCCGATTTTGCCGCCATGTCTGCGCGTGTGGACGCGAACCAGCAACTGCTTTCCGTGGCAACCGCGGAACTCGCGAAACGCGTTCCAGCCACTGGCGCGGTCGAGATTGCCCCCAGCACGCCGATTGTTCGTGCGTGTTCCGGCGCCGGCGATGTTCGCGACCAGGCAATTTTTCAGTGGGACGCTCCGGCGAACGTAAGGGTTCTGCTCGGAAAAGCGGCGTTCGACAAGGGCGGCGAAGAACCGATCATTTTCCGGCGCGTGCTCCGTACGCCGCAATGGGTAGCCAGCTTCTACTGGCCGATGAACGCGCGAGAAGCAAAGTTCGAAGTCGGCCAAAGCAGTTCGAACTGGATCAGCTTATCTGGCCGGATTGATCCCGGCCGTCCTGCGGTTTCTCAGGAAGTGAAAGAAGCCAAGAAAGCAGTGACCGCTCTGAAGCGGCGTTACAAGGATGCGAGTTTCTCTGCCGATGGCGGAGACGATACGCGTACCGCAATTCTTCCGTAGTACTGCCAGACCTTCGCAAGCCAGCAGTCGCACGTCCGCTGTCGCTAGACCGCAGTAGCAAGACGCAAGACCGCAAGCGCAAGTAGCTGCACAACACTCGAAAGGATATAGAGGGATAACTATGCGTACTCGACTTTGCACGGCGATTTTCTGTTTGCTGTTTCTTTCCTCTGGCGCTTTTGCGCAGAGAATTGCTCTCTCCGCGGATCTGGGCTATGAAACTTTCCAGTTCGGCGACAACAATTCCGGCTACACCTACGCCAAGAGAAGCGCTGAATTCGTCAACTTCGATCCTCAGCTGATCTTGTTCGGCAGCACCAACCGCGAGAGCGGATGGGTGGTCACGGCCGGAGGAGACATTCACCTGCCGTTTGATAGCTCGGATGCGACCGGAGTTCCAATCGAATTCGCGGGCTCGTTTCTGCTGAATAACCGGATTGGGCCGATGGGATTCGGTTTCGGATTCGAAGGAAGGGATGTTCTTCTTCCTAACGATACCGGCTCGAGTTTCACCCGGCCTTCCCAGTTTCTCTTTGGTGTCCCCTTCATGGCGAAGTTCACGTTTGGTCCGGGACACCGAGCGTACGTTCAGGGCGGAGGCACTCTCTACTTTGCTAACTATTCGCAGAACGTAGCCAGCGCGTTTGGGCAGACCGTTGTCCTCAACAGCTCTGATATCAAGCTGGGAAACTGTTTCACCCAGAGTTGCGGCGATATCAAGGTCAATGGCGGCTATGTGTTTGGACACACGGCGATCAAGGGTGGTTACACCTACCGTGCTGCGCACTTCAACATCAGCAACAACAGCGGCTATGACCCCGGGATTATGGACTTTCACGAGAACCAGATCTCCGGCGGGATTGTGCTGACGTATTAATACGGGAAACTTGAGGAGGAAGATCATGAGCTCGCGGTTCAATTCCGGCAAGTGGTGGTTTTTCCTCCTCTGTTCCCCGCTGTTTTTAGCGATAGCGGCATTTGCTCAGTCCGGAGCGCCAACGTATCCGTCCAGCGATATGTACTTCGGGCCGTTGGATGTCAGTGATCCCAGCAGCATGGCGGACTGCGACGCTTTGCAGAAGAGTTATGACGATGAGGCGGGGCGCATCAATTCCGAACACTCCGCCTGTCTTGCCGCGAATCCAGCAAACGTCAACGTTCCTCCGGGCCAGACGAAATTCATTTGTTCGAGAAGTTCATGCCAAGCGCTACACGTTCAAAACCAACGGGCGCAGGACGATTCGTCCCGCGTCTCACAGTCGGTACAAGCTTGCCGCGGCGCCTGGAATGCGAAGCAAAAAAAGATAGCCGATGATGCCGCCAAAGCTGAAAAGCAAAAGGAAGAGGCGGAAGAAAAGGCCAGAGAAGATGCAGAGAAAGCCAAGGAGCAGGCCGCCAAACAGGCCGCGATCGATCAGAAGAATCGGGACGCAGCCCGTCAGGCACGTGATGCCCAGCTGGCTGCACTTGCCCAGAGAACTCGAGAACGACAGGCCAAGCTCGATGCGCTGGCTCAGCAACTCGCTTCGGTTACCGATTCATACGATGATTCAGTGAATAACGCCGTGCAAGCTATCGCTCAGTCCGCTCCGCCGACCGATCAGGCACATCCGCTGGGCAAAACGAGTGACGCGGATAGCCAGCCGGACTACGACGTCTCCAGCACGTCGGATTCGCAACCGGCGCAGCCGCAGTCAAACCAATCGCCTGAGCCCGCGTCGCAGGCTGCTCCGATGTATGAGCCGGCGCATCCAACGAAAGATCCGTTTATCTACTATTACGCTGTGTCGCATTACAGCTGCCGCGTCGAAGGGAAAGAAACGCGGCAGCTTTCCATTTACGCCGAGGTCTACCCAGTCTGCATCGCGGATGCCGGCGATAATGCCGATGCCCTGAAACAACTCAAACTATCCCCGATGACCAATAACCGCTTCTCGAACGACCAGATCGCGAAAATCAACTGCGCTCCCGGCAGCCCTGTCTACTTGTATACGGCTACCAGCTTTCCGTTCAGCTCGCGTCCCGAAAGCGCCGCCCGGGATGCGGCAGATAAAGATCGTACTCAAAACATGCATAACGACATTGCTGCCGGAATTGCGGTGGAGTCTCAGACACCAAGTCCGAGCTACTCCAGTAATTGCGACTGACGGAGACTGATTCCGGCGGGATCAGTCGCCTTTCTCTAGAAGAAAAATTGCCGGCCTGGCGGCTGTCGGATCCTGATGACGGCAGTTGCACTTTTTCTGCTTTCTCTTCGCGATTTGGGCCGTCCATACCTTCAGCCATGTCGGATTTCAAATATGCCCTCCGCCAATTTCAGAAATCTCCCGGATTCGCGATTACCGTCATCCTTACGATCTCGCTGGGAATTGGCGCGAATACGGCGATTTTCACGCTTGTTCACGCGATCCTTTTGCAGTCGCTTCCGGTGGCGGAGCCGAGCAGCCTTTATCGCATCGGCGACCTTGACGATTGCTGCGTCAATGGCGGCTTCCTGAACGACAACGGAGACTTCGATCTCTTCTCGTACGATCTTTACCGGCAAATTCAGGACACGACTCCGGAATTCGAGCAACTGGCGGCATTCCAGTCGGGCCAGAACATGATGAACGTGCGCGTCGGAAACTCCATGGCGAAATCGGAGCGGACCGAATATGTTTCCGGGAATTATTTCTCTACGTTCGGTGTCGGCTCATACGCGGGGAGAATGCTGCTTCCGACCGATGATCTACCCGGGGCTGCTCCGGTTGCAGTGCTGAGCTATGCGGCCTGGCAGGCCGTACACGGTGGCGATCCTAAAGTTGTCGGCTCAACGTTCTTTATCCAAAGCCATCCGGTCACCATCGTTGGCATTGCACCGCCCGGATTCTTCGGCGACCGTGTGAACGACAGCCCACCAGCTCTCTGGATTCCGCTTAATGTGGAGCCTGTGCTTGAGGGTCAGACAAGCATTCTGAAGGTGCCTGGTTCTAACTGGCTGTACGCGGTTGGCCGCCTTAAATCGGGTGTGTCGACCGTAGCGTTGCAATCCAAGATCTCGGCCAATCTTCGCCAGTGGCTGGCGACGCAGACGGAATACACGAGCAAGGGCAACGACAAGGAGATTCCAAAACAGCACGTCATTATCGTCCCGGCAAGCGGAGGAGTTCAGAATCTGCAACAGGAGGCGGGCGATGGGCTGCGCCTGCTGACGTGGATTTCGGCGCTGGTTCTGCTGGTCGCGTGCGCGAACATCGCGAACCTGCTTCTTGCCCGTGGTACGAGCCGCCGCGCAGAGACTTCGATTCGCACTGCTCTGGGCGCGGCACGGTCCGTGCTGATTCGGCAGATGCTCGTGGAAAGCGTTCTGCTCGCGGTTGCCGGTGGCGTGATCGGCATTGCAATCGCGTATCTCGGGGCGCGAATGATCCTGAATCTGGCGTTTCCGGACGCGACTCAATTGCCGATCCATGCGAGCCCGTCGCCGGTCGTGCTCGGCTTCGCGTTTCTGTTGTCGCTCATCACGGGAGTCGTCTTCGGGATCGTGCCTGCATGGATCTCGTCGCATTCCGATCCCGCGGAGGCCTTGCGGGGACTGAATCGCTCGACGGGCGACCGCTCGCATTTGCCGCAAAAAACGTTGATCGTTCTGCAGGCCGCGCTGTCGGTTGTTCTGCTGGTGGGCGCGGGGCTGATGATCAAGACGCTGCGCAACCTGGAGCAGCAGAATTTCGGAATCGTGACCACCAACCGGTATGTCCTGCATATCGATCCTATGGGAGCGGGATATGACGTCCATACCATCGGCGCATTTAATCAGCGATTGGAGCAGGAGTTTTCCAGTCTTCCCGGCGTGAAAAGCGTGGGAATTGCGCTGTACAGCACTCTGGAGGGCAACAACTGGGGCGAGGGAGTGTACGTCGAAGGGCATCCGGCGCCGGGGCCAGAAGAGCACAACGGGTCGTCGTGGGACCGGGTCAGCCCTCACTTCTTCGAGACCATCGGGCAATCGGTGCTGCGAGGACGCGGATTCACCGACCAGGATACGGCGACGTCGCAGATGGTGGCTGTGGTGAATCAGGCGTTCGTGAAGAAATTCTTCCCGAAAGAAGATCCGATGGGTCGGCATTTCGGAACATTCGATCAGAAATATGCGGGCGACTACGAGATCGTGGGGATCGTCGCTGATGCCAAGTACACCTCTCCGCGGGAGCCGGTTCGCCCGATGTATTTTCGTCCGCTGTCGCAGTTCAATCAGACTTTCAAAGAACCGCAGATGGCGATCGCAGAGAGCCGCTCGCTGTTCCCGAATTCGATCACCATCCAATTCGCGGGAAATTCGGCTGGGCTGGAATCGATGGCGCGGCGTACCTTGGCCAATATCAATCCCGATCTGACGATGATCAGTTTCAAATCGCTGGACTATCAGGTCGCGGACAATTTCAATGGCGAGCGCCTGATCGCGCGACTGACCGGACTCTTCGGGCTGCTTGCGCTGATTCTAGCGTCGGTGGGACTTTACGGAATCACGGCATATTCGGTGGCGCGGCGCACGGGCGAGATTGGACTGCGGATGGCTCTGGGCGCGAATCGCGGAAACGTGGTCGTAATGGTTCTGAGGAATGCGTTGCTGCTGGTTGCGATCGGGCTCGCGATCGGAGTGCCCGTTTCCCTGCTCGGCGGACGTCTCATGCAGACACAGCTGTATGGCGTTCACATTTATGACCCGGTCACGCTGCTGGGGGCAGTTTTTGTGCTTTCGGCTTTCGCGGCTGTTGCCGGGTTCATTCCTGCGCGGCGCGCGGCCAGCATCGAGCCAATGAACGCATTGCGGATTGAGTAACAAACAGAGGGCTCACGTCTGGCGGTGACTGTCAGAAGTGGGATTCCGCGTTGTTGAAATTCCTTTTCAAAATCCACTCCCGGTCTATACTGTCTCGTCACCGGAGCCCAGACCGTGGACCTTTACCACATCCTTCCGCCCGATGTTTTCAAGATCGTTCTCGTTCTGTTTCTCTCGTTTCTGGTCGGCCTTGAACGAGAGGAGCACAAAACCACGGCAGGAGCCTACTCTTTCGGCGGAGTGCGCACCTTCCCGCTGATCGGGCTGCTCGGCTACTCCATCGCACTTCTTTCCGGCGCGCAACTTCTTCCGGTCATTCTCGGATTTGTTGTCGTCGGTGCGTTTCTGCTGCTTTCTTACTGGCACAAACTTTCGCGCGCGGAAACTGCGGGCATCACGTCGGAAATGTCGGGGTTGACGACGTATGTCGTGGGAGCGCTCGTCTTCTACGACCACCTGTGGATTGCGACGGCGCTGAGCGTGGCGAGCCTGCTGCTACTCGAACTAAAGACGTTCCTAGAGCGCTTCGCGACCCGCACAGCTCCGCAGGAAGTGCTAACGTTTGCCAAGTTCCTGCTGCTGACCGCAGTCATTCTGCCGATTCTTCCCAATCAGGAGTTCGGAAGGTTCCATCTCAATCCGTTCAAAACCTGGCTGGTTGTGGTCGCGGTCAGCACGATTTCGTACGGCAGCTACGTACTGCAGAAGGTGACCAAGCAAAGCGGTGGATTGATTCTGGCAGCGTTCCTCGGGGGAGCGTACTCTTCCACCGTCACGACTGTCGCGATGTCGCGCCGGGCGGCGCGCGAGCAACGTCCGCACCTTTTTGCCGGGGGTATTCTCATCGCCTGCGGGATGATGTATCTGCGGCTCGTCGCGCTCTTGATGCTCTTCAATCGCCAGTTGGGGGCGATGCTCGCTCCGGCGTTCCTCGGGCTCGCCGTCGCTGCCATTGCAGTTGGCTGGTTGTGGACGCGACGTCCCGATGCTGTCCAATCAGAAATCAAGCGGGAGTTTGAGCCAGGCAATCCGCTGGAGTTGATGGCCGCATTTATCTTCGCAGGATTCTTTATCGCGATGCTGGTCGCTACGCAACTCGCGGTGACGTATCTCGGACATGCCGGAGTCAACATTCTCGCGGCTGTCATGGGCGTGACTGACGTCGATCCGTTCATCATGGGCATGACGCAATCCGCAGGCACGCTGACTCCGCTGAAAGTCGCGGCGGTTGCGGTGCTGATCGCAGCGGCCAGCAACAACCTGATCAAAGGAATCTATTCGTACTCACTCGCCGATCGTCCCACCGGGAAGCAGAGCCTGCCGCTGCTGGTTGGGCTGACTGTGGCTGGGTTGCTGCCGCTGTTCTGGATGTGAGGAGCGGTCGTTGGTCCTTGGTCGTTGGTCGTTCGCCAAGTGTGCGGAGGATTTTGGCCAACTACGAACAGCCAGCGACTGAATGATCCTCTTTCCCCCCAACTATTAATTTATTAATTGACAAGCTTTCTGCGCGGATGTATAAAACTGGAACTATTAATTACTTAATTGTTCGTATCGAAGGGGACCCCGTTGGCGAGAAAAAAATCACCGAACCTGACCGAAGGCGAGTTGCGGCTGATGAAGGTGCTCTGGGACAAGGGAGCCGCGACGGTTGGCGATGTGGCGGCTTCGCTGACCGACGATCCGCCGCTTGCTTACAGCACGGTTTTAACTACGCTGCGAATTCTCGAAGGCAAGGGCTATCTGCGGCACAGCAAGAAAGGGCGCGCCTTCGTCTACGAGCCACTGATCGCCCAGGAAGAAGCGAGCCGCACCGCGCTGGGATATCTGGTCAACCGTTTCTTCGGAGGCTCGCGCGAGCTGCTGGTTGTGAACCTTTTGAAAGAAGAAAATATCAGCCGCGCGGAGTTGCGGCGCATCAAGAAGATGATCGCGGAAAGTGAAGGAGAGCAGAAATGACGTCCATGAATATTGCCATGACCACTCTTCTCAATGGAATTTTTCTGGGAGCAGTTCTGGCGGCGGCCATGACGCTGCTTCTGAGGTTCCTTCCGCGATTGAATCCGACGACGCGCTTCACGATTTTATGGATGACGCTGGTTGCCGTGATTGCTTTGCTGGCTGCACCGCATCGTCCGCCGGCATCTGTCGCGGAGCGTCCAACCGAATCCCTCGAACTTGCGTCCTCAAGCCTTGAAGCAGCAACTGCGCCCGCGGAGGTAAAGCCCCCGAAGCGGCAGACACTTGCTACTCATGCGGAGTTGGTCGCAGCGCCGAGTCAGACGTCGATGTCAGAACAACTGCAGGTAACAACCGTGTCTGGGAATGACTCCGAGGCCCCCGGTGTGGCACTTGTCACCGAATCTTCGCTGATTCGGATTCATTCCGAAAAATTCATTCGCGCGATATTGGTTGTGTGGGTGGTGTTCGCGCTGGTGCTGCTTGGACGGTTGGTGGCGGGATATTTTGTTTTGCGAGGCCTGAAATCAGGCGCAATGCCGGCGTCGGCCGATTGGCAATTGCATTTCAGCCGTTTGTGCGAGACCCACGGCATTCGCCGTCAAACAGAATTGCTCGTTTCGGATGACGTGAGTGGACCGATGTCGCTCGGCTTTTTTCGTTCCGCGGTCGTGATTCCGCGAGCTCTTCTCGAATCGCTTTCGCATTCGGAACTCGAGCAGATCGTGCTGCACGAACTCGCACACCTGCATCGCCGCGACGACTGGAGCAACCTGGCGCAGAAATTGATTGAAGCCGTGCTGCCGATTCAGCCTGCAATTTATTGGCTCGGATATCAAATGTCGTTGGCACGGGAAATGGCATGCGACGACTGGGTCATCGCGGCGACTGGAACTCCGCGACCGTATGCGGCTGCGCTGACGAAAGTGGCCGAGATCTCGCAATGGCAGCGCGCCGGCGTGCTTGCCGCGGGAGCAGCCGGAAATCGCTCGCAACTGTTCCGGCGGGTGCGTCAGATGCTGGACCGCACGCGGAACGCCGCTCCGAGGCTTACGATCGTGCCGCTGGCTTCTGCCTTGTTGGTCGTGGTGGGGCTGACGGTCCTGAGCGCTCGCGCTCCGCAACTGATTGCGTTTGCGCAAAGCGTCGCACCGGCGACTCCGGTGGCTCCGATCGCGCCCAGAGCGGCAGTGGCGGCGCAGGCACCTAAGGCTGCCATGATGACGGCAGTCGCAGCGGCCCCTCGCGCGCCGATGGCGCCCGCGGCTCCGGCAATCACGGTCGCTGCTCTTGCGCCATCCGCACCGCTGGCTCCGCAGGCAGGACTCTCGCCGTCGTCCCCGGCCTCGCCGTTGTCGCCACCCTCGCCCATGAGCCCGACTTCCCCTATGGCGCCGCTCGCCCCGATGGCGCCGGTGGCGTTGCAGAGCGGCAACTCCTCTGTCCACATCACATATCGCAATGGATGGGCATCTACCAGTATCACGATTGACGGCACAGTCGAGTTCACCGACGATGATGCAGACGTCAAATCCGTCTCGCCCAATGGACGGTTCCGATTTGAAGATGGCGGATTGCTCTCGAAGCGCGCTTATGAAGTAAAGGCGGATGCGTCGGGCAATTTGACCCGGACTTATTCGGTTGGCTGGACCACCAAGCCCCTGGACGACGATGGCCGCGCGTGGCTGGCTCATGCGCTTCCGCAGCTGATCCGTGAGAGCGGCATCGGAGCAGGGCCGCGCGTGGCACGAATTCTGCGACAGGGTGGTCCGCAGGCGGTATTGGCCGAGATCGCTCGTATTCACAGTGATGGATCGAAGCGCGTTTACATCGAGCAACTGTTCTCGCAGGCGAAGCTGACGGGGTCGGATCTCAAGGACGCTGCGAGGATGATTCGGAGCATCTCTTCGGACGGAGACAAGGCGCAGGCCATCATCACCGTCGATGGGAACTACTTCACCGCCGACCTGCGCTCGTATCTTTTTGATGCTGCCGAGAGTATCAGTTCCGATGGCGATAAACGAAGGGTCCTCTCCGACATTGTCAAGAAAGACGGCGGAAGCTTGGAGACTTTAGCTAGCGCCGCACGAACTGCGCGGCATATTTCTTCCGACGGCGACAAGGCGGAAGTGCTGATCGAGATGGCGGGTCCGTATCGGCCCGGCGGCGGAGTGGACATGGCGTACTTTGACGCGGCGAATTCCATTCATTCCGACGGCGACCACGCGCGCGTGCTCTCGAAGATGCTCGCGTCCCATGGCGATGATCGCGATACTTTGACTCGCACTTTGTCGTCCGCTCAACGGATATCTTCCGATGGAGATAAAGCGCGGGTGCTCAAAGAAGCCGTCGCCGATTACAGCGAAGATGCAGCTGTGCGAAAGGCATTTTTGGAGGCTGCGAATTCGATTTCGAGCGACGGCGATCATCAGCAGGTGCTCGTCTCTTTGGCGCAGAAGCAAGGCATTGGAGCAGAGAGCATTGCCGGAATTGCGAATTCGGCGCAGAAAATTTCCTCGGCAGGCGATAAGGCTCGTGTTCTGATCGAACTTGCCGGCGCGAATATCGAACCGGCGCGCGACGCTTTCTTTGGGGCCGCGAACAGTATTACTTCCGATGGAGACCGCAGCCGTGTTCTGATGGTTGTGCTCGATCGGCAGGGGACTCCGAGTTCGCTGGTCATTGGGGCAATCCAGTCGGCAACGGGTATTTCTTCCGACGGGGACAAAGCGCGCGTACTTCTTGATGCAGCGGAACGCTATGCGAGCGATCCGGCGGTAAATGCTGCGCTGCGCAAGGCGGTCGAGAGCCTGCACTCGGACGGCGACTATCGCACGGTGATGTCGCGGATTGGACGGCGGGAGGCCAGTCTGTAGTTCGCTGCGAAGCACACGAGCTTATTGCCGGATGGAATGCACTGCTAGTGCTTGGGCGTTTGACCGTCCTCCAGCGGGTGACTAGAATTCCCTCACATCGCTGCTGGGGAACTTCTATGAAATCGCTGGTGTGTTTCCTGCTACTGGTAAGCCTCGCCTCGTTTACTTTCGCCGACGACGAGAAGGATCATCGCCATCACGAAGACTTAACTGAGGCGCAGCTGGGGACGGTTCACTTCCCGGTGTCGTGCTCCGCGTCGGTGCAGAAACCCTTTGCCCGAGGCGTCGCCCTGCTGCACTCGTTCTGGTACGAGGAGGCGGAGAAGGAATTCCTCGACATTGCGAAAGACGATCCGCACTGCGCCATGGCGCATTGGGGAGTCGCGATGAGCCTGTGGCACCAGCTCTGGAACCAGCCTGACGCCAAGGTCATTGCTCGCGGCCTCGACCAAGTGAGGGCCGGAGAGAAGCTGGAAAAGAATGCGACCCCGCGCGAGAAGGCATATATCGAAGCGATTGGGGCCTTCTACAGCAATTCGGAGAAGCTCGATCATGCTGCGCGCGCCAAGGCTTATTCCGAGGCGATGAAGAAAGTGTATGAGACGTATCCGGACGATCACGAAGCGGCGGTTTTTTATGCGCTGTCGCTGCTTTCGTCGGAGGAAAATCTCGAGCATCGGAAGGAAGCCGCAGCGATTCTGGAAAAACTATTCGCGACTGAGCCCGATCATCCGGGCGTCGCGCATTATCTGATCCACGCATATGACACGCCGGAGCTGGCGCAACTCGGAATTCCCGCGGCCCGGCGCTATGCGAAGATCGCGCCCATGGCTCCGCACGCCGTGCACATGCCGTCGCACATTTTTGCCCGTGTGGGATTGTGGCAGGACGATATCAATTCCAACCTCGCTTCAGTCGCGGCGACTCGCAAAACCGCAGCCATGGGGATGGGGGGCGAAGGCCATCAGTTCCACGCGCTGGATTTTCTCGTCTATGCCTATCTGCAGACTGGGCGCGAGGCTGACGCGCAGAAGATCATTGATGAAGTGAAAGGCATGTCGGCGATCCACAACATGTATGACATGGATTTCGATATGCGGCTTGCATCGGAGGAACGCTTCGAGGCCAGCTACGCGCTGGAGCTGCACGATTGGCAACGCGCGGCATCGCTTGCGACGGTGTCGAAGGATCCGGACTATGAGACCGCGACGTTGCTGGCCCGCGCGATTGGCGCCGCCCGGAGCGGGCAGATTGCCGAAGCGCGGAAGGACGTGGAAGAAATCAGGTCGATTGCGAAAGAGTTTCGCAAGGACAAGAAGAAGACGGATGATGCGGACTTTCTCGATCGGCAGGTGAATGAGCCGCTGGCGTGGATTGCGCACAGCGAGGGCAAGGACGACGAGGCCGTCAAGATGCTTCGGGCTGTGGCCGAGAAAGAAACGGACGGGATGAGCACCACCGGCTATTTGCCTGCTCAGGAAATGATTGCCGATCTGTTGCTGGATGCAAAGCGTCCGCAGCAGGCGCTGGTTGAGTATCAAGCTGATCTGAAGTTGAATCCCGGCCGCTTCGATGGACTGTACGGCGCGGCACAGGCAGCCGAAGCCGCCGGGAAGCAGTCCGAGGCGAACGAGTATTACGCAATGCTGGTGAAATCCTGCGACGGGTCGAGCTCTACGCGGCCGGAGCTGAACCGGGCGAAGGAACTGTTAGCCAAGAAGTAACGCGCGGGATCAGCGAAGAAACATCATCTTCGCGATGAGGACGGCGGCGATTCCGACGGCGCCCAGCAGTGCGTTCCACTCGCGATGCTTCAGGTATAGATCGAAGGAGAACCTTCCGCCGTCTGGGCCGATGCGGGCGGGGATGATGCGCGGCAGCATCCGCGGCACTCGCTTTGCATACTCGTCGAACTCTGGAAATTTCTCCCGCAAGTACGCCTCTTCACTTCGAATCACTGGCACGTAGATGGCGAAGAACATCACAACAAGGACAATACCGATCCACGCGCTGCGGGAAGCGATCGCGAAGCCAATCCCGATGAGCAGCGAACCGAGATACAGCGGATTGCGGGTGTAGGCGTACGGGCCTGACGTGGCAAGGGCTTCGTTCTTTTTCACGTGACCCGAAGCTAGAGCGCGTACGAGGAGCCCGGGAATTATAAAGATCGCTCCGAGGGCGAGGAATTTCCAGGTCGGATGGGCGAGCCAGAAGTAGAGCACGGCGAAGGCGAATCCGAGCGGTACGCGGATGCGGCGGGCGATGCGCGACCACTCAGCCATGCTGGGCCTCCGTGTGCTGCTGAGTTTGCTCTCCGCTCTGGGTGTGCGCCAGTAGTCTGCAGGCCGCGTTTATGACGGAGTCGACGGTAATCTCGAGTATTCCTTCATCCGGGTGCGGATTGCGGGCATGCGTCGTGGGGCTCGCGGGATTCCGGAGCACAATGCTGCGCGTGCCGTACGGCCCGTTCCGCGCGGGATCCGTTGGACCGAAAATCGCAACCACCGGAACCTGCAATGCAGCTGCGAGATGCAACGGACCGGTGTCGCCGCCGATAAACAAACTGGCGCGCCGGGTTAGCGCGATCAACTCGCTGATGGTCGTTTGCATGGCGATGGCTGCGCCGCTGCTGGCAGCTTCCGTTTCGCGCGCTAGTTTTTCTTCGTCCGGACCGAAGTTAACAATCGAGCGGACGCCGTACCTTGCAAGTGCAGATGCGACGTGGCCATAGCGATCTGCGGGCCAGCGCTTCGCGCCCCATCCTGCGCCCGGATTCAGGATCGCAAATTGCCCGACTCCAGCATTTGCGAGTTGCTGGTGGATTCGCGCTTCGGCCTGCGGATCGTGAGGTAGATCGATCTGCGGTGCTCGCGTGTTCGTCCGCGGCAATTTTTCTGCAATCGACAAATTCTGTTCGACGACGTGGGCACCACGCGGGATTGCAGGACGCGTGTACCACAAGCTCGCCGGCCATTCGCGCGGTTGCGCCGAGCCGAAGATCACTGGCGATCGCGACCAACGCGCGAGAACTGCGGAGCGAATCGCTCCCTGCAGGTCGAGAGCAACGCCGTAATGCGCGGAACGAACATCGTTCCAGACTCGCGCGATCTGCTCCACTGTCGAAAGCTGAAACAGCGACTTGCGCCATCCCGTGAGTTTCACGGTATGCACCCAGTCGACCAGCGGACGCTGAGGCGAACGTGGTCCGCGACGCGGCATTCCGGGCGCGCAGAGGAGTTCGGCCCAGCGATCTTCGATGAGCCAGCCGATCATGGCTTCCGGGTATGCATCGCGCAAAGCCTGGGCGGCGGGCAGCGTGTGGATGACGTCTCCCATGGCGCTCAGGCGCACGATCAGGATGCGTTCAACCTTTGGGAGTCCGGAGTCGGTCAAGATTTCCTCGGCGAGAGCCGCGAACGGAGGATCTCGCTGGTGGAGTGATCCTTGGGATCGCCGACGATGGCGACGTGGCCTCCGTATTCGGCGACAGCGTCGCGCTCAGGGACGGAATCGACAGTGTAATCGGTGCCCTTCGCCTGCACGTCGGGACGAATCTCGCGGATGATCGCGCGCACATCGAGTTCGGGAAAAATCACGACTGCATCTACGTCGGTGAGCGCGGCAACGATCTCTGCGCGCTCGCTTTCAGGCATGATGGGGCGGCCTTCGCCTTTCACTGCGCGTACCGATTCATCGGAATTGATGGCAACTACGAGCTTCCCACCCAAAGCCTTCGCTCCGTGCAGGTAGCGCACATGTCCGACATGGAGCAGGTCGAAGTTGCCGTTGGCGAGCGTGATGCGTTCGCCCGCGCGGCGCCATTCTTCGACGCATTGGCGAAGTTGCTGGCGGCTCAGGATTTTCGTCTGCGTGTTCAATGAGGTCGTGTGGCCGGAGCCGATTGCTCGATGGCGTGCAGCAGTTCTTCGCGCGAGACCGTCGCGGTTCCGCGTTTCATGACGACGATTCCGCCGGCATAGTTCGCAAGTTGTGCGGCTTCTTCCGTCGTTGCCCCTGCTGCGAGCGCCGCTGTGAATGAGGCGATCACCGTGTCCCCGGCGCCGGTGACATCCGTAACCTGATCGGAGCCGAAGATTGGGATATCGACGGGCTTGTGGTTGCGGTCGAATGCAACCATGCCGTCGCGGCCGCGCGTGATCACGAGGGATTGCAGCTTCATCCGCGACATGAGTTGATCGCCGGCGGCAAGAAGTTTTTCCCAGTCCTGGCCGATGCGGGTGCCGAGCGCCTCTTCGACTTCGGGTTCGTTTGGAGTCGCGGCCGTAACACCGGAATACTGCAGCATCCGGTAGCGAGAATCGAGAATGATCGGGACGGAGCCAATTTTGCCTTTATCGCGCAACGTGCTCACGATGGCCGGAGTGGCTGCTCCGTAGCCGTAGTCGGAGACGAGCAAAGCGTCGGATGCGTGCGCGTAATTTCTGGCAGCGAGATAGAGTTCGCGGGTCAAGTGCGCGTTCGGGGCTTCGGGCGGTTCGCGGTCTACGCGGACGACCTGCTGGCGCGCGGTGTGTGTCATTCCGGCGAGGATGCGCGTCTTGGTGACGGTGGTATAGCTCTTGTCTTTAAGCACTCCGCTGACCGGAATCTTTTTGTGGCGAAAATGTTTGAGCAGCAAGCGTCCAGGTTCGTCGTCGCCAACGAGGCCGACGAGGAGGACGTTGACTCCGAGATCGGCGAGATTGTTGGCGGCGTTCGCTCCGCCGCCGGGAACTACCGTACGTTCACGATGCTTGAGAATCAGCACCGGAGCTTCACGCGAGACACGAGAGATTTCTCCGAAGACGAATTCGTCGGCGACCAGATCTCCCAGCACGGTGATCGTGAGGTTAGGAAAATCTTCGACGATTTTCCTGAGCCGACCGGCTTCTTTGAGGTGTTTGGTCATGCAGCTTTGCAAAGCGGCGCACACAACTCCTCTGCGCTAGGAAATTTTACCCTTTCGCTCGGCAATCTTGCGCAGGATGGTATCCACGGCGTTAGCTGCGTCGGCTAGCTCCATGCGCACGGGGACTACTGCCAGCGGTTCGAGGGCGGACAGGTACGGGCCGAGATTGACCGCGTCTTTCTCGGTGGTGACGAAGCCTCCGGCATCGCTGCGCTGCTTGAGATCGAGCAGTTCGCGGACGTCCTTTTCGGTATAGGCGTGGTGATCGCGGTAGAACGCTTCGGCGACGGGATCGATCTGGGCGGCGCGGAGTTGCAAGACAAAGTTTTGTGGACGGGCGATACCGCAGAACACAATCGGACGTGGAGGAACATTCTTCGGAACAATGCCTCGCCGCACGCGCCACACAGGTTGTCCTGCTAGCGGGAAATCATCAGGCGAGGCTCCGGCCGCGAGAGCTACTGCATCGGCACGTTGCAACGAGCGCAGGGGCTCGCGCAAACGTCCGGCAGGAAGCAGGCGGTCTTTGGCATCCTGCGGCGTCACTAATACGATATCGAAATCGCGGGCCAGTGCGCGATGCTGGAAGCCGTCGTCGAGTAGATGAAGTTGAGGGCCGAATTTCGATTCGGCAAGTTTTCCGGCATCATGGCGGATTTCGCCGACGATCACGGGAACCTGGAGTTTGCGGGAGATCAGCAGAGGTTCATCGCCGAACTGTTGCGGGAGACCGGCAGGATCGACGAGCAGAACGCCGCGAGTGGTGCGGCCGTAGCCCCGCGAGAGCACGTCGAATTTCACGCCGCGCGATTTGAGTAAATCTCCGAGCAGTAAAACAAAGGGAGTTTTCCCGGAACCTCCGGCAGAGATGTTCCCCACGCTAACTACCGGACCATCGAGGCGGCGAACTGGAACGAGTCCACGATCATAAAGCGCGTTGCGCGCGCGAACGACGCCGCCGTAGATGGTGGAGAGTGGGTTCAATGGGATTGTTGGCTGCCGGACGCAGAATCATCGAGCAGCGCTTTTAGAGCGTCCAGAGTGCGGGATGTTGCGCCCATTTGCGAAAGTATCGTCTCTCTGGCGCGGCGTCCGAGGGCGTGCCGCTCGCCTTCATTTTCCAGCAAGTGCATCAGCGTGATCGGCAATTCGGAGACGACGACCGTGCGTACGGCATCGTGGCGCTGGAACAAAGTGACGATATCGCGGAAGTTTTCCGTATGAGTTCCCGTCACGATTGCGACGCCATGCTGCGCCGGTTCGATGATGTTGTGTCCGCCGCGCGGGACAAGGCTGCCACCGACGAAGGCTACATCGGCCAAGGCGTAGAGGGCAGCCAGTTCTCCGATGGTGTCGACCAGAAACACTCCTCCGGCCAGGGGCTCGCCATTCCACTGCGAACGGCGGTGCAGCGAAATGCTCATCTGCTGGATCAAGCCAGCGACTTTTTCAAAGCGTTCGGGATGACGCGGCGCGAGGATCATGACGGCGCGGGGATGGCTGACGAGGAGATTCTCGAAGGCCTTCAGCAGAGGTGGCTCTTCGTCTTCGACGGTGCTGCCGCAAACCAGGATGGGGCCAGCTCCCTCCTTAGCGAGTTCCTGACGAAGGGTGTCGATGATCAGCGGCGGCGCGGGCAACATCACATCGAACTTAAGATTGCCCGTGACGTGGATGCGGGTTGGATCAGCTCCGATCGATTGGAGGCGATCGCTGTCTTGCGGCGTCTGGGCGAGGAAAAGATCGATGTGGGCCAGCATCTTCTGTAATGCCCAGCGGAAGCGCTGATAGCGGGGCCATGACCGATCGGAGATGCGGCCATTCACGACAGCAATCCGCGAACCGCTCGAGTGCACGAGACGCAAAAGGTTCGGCCAAAATTCAGTTTCAGCGAGTATGACCAGTTCCGGCTGCAGTGCGCGGAGATAAGGCCGAATGGCGAAGGCGAAGTCCATTGGGAAATAGAAGACGTTGGCCTCGCCGAAACGCTGGCGGGCGAGATCCTGACCGGTGTCGGTGGTCGTCGAGACCACGATGCGGATCTGGGGGAAGGCACGCCGCATTTGCCCCACCAGGCCGGCGATGGCGAAGACTTCTCCGACGGAGACGGCATGAATCCAGATGGTCCGGGTTTTAGGGGCGCTGGCGGTCCGGACACGAGCGGGAACAAATCCCATGCGCTCAGTGAATCCGCGGCGATACTTGCCGTGGCGCAGGCTCTGATAGAGCCAGTAGGGGAGGCTCAGCAGCATCGCCACACCGAGCGCAAGGCTGTAGAGGAAGTAGAGCAATCGATGCCATTCTAAACCGGGGCTTCCGCAGTTCGAGTATGGGGCCTCTATAATTGGCAAATGCAGACCTTTCGTTTGCGGTCGAGCGGGTTATTCGTTGTGGTTTTATGTGCCGCGTGTGTACCAGCGGCGTTCGCCTCCAAGAACTTTGTGAAGCCGGAGGCAAAGGCGGCGATTAATTATCCGGCGCACGATTTTCATCGCGACGTGAAGGTGGCGATTGCGGCAGACCCTTACGACACTCGGGAGAAGGCGAGGATATTTTCGACCGACTTCGCAGAGCACGGCTTTTTGCCGATTTTTTTCATTGTCACGAATGATGGGGATCAGCCGGTCTCGATCGCGAATATGGAAGTTAAGCTGATCACGGGCAATCATTCGAAGCTGACGCCGGTTACGACGGATGATTTGTACCGGCGGCTTTCGAATCCGCAGGCCAGCACGCGGCCGAATCCCTTGCCGTTTCCGCGGAAGGCCAAGAGCGGACTCAGCAAGAGACAGATGGATGAGATTGATTCTTCGCAATTCGCAGCGCGGGCCGTTGAGCCGCATTCAACCCAGTCGGGATTTCTATTCTTCGACGTAGGCGACATCAATTCGCCGTTGCGCGGAGCCGTTATCGACATCACGCGCGTGAATGACGCGAGCGGGAATGAGCTGATGTATTTCGAGGTCCCGATGGATAGCTATCTGGACGCGCCGAAAAACCCATAACAACAAAATTAACCACAAAGGCCACGAAGGTACACTAAGGACCTCCAGGCTCCCTCTTATAATCAATCATTCTTATGGCGACGACGGCATCTCGATCTATAGCGGCGCATCCGAAATTCGAGCCGGTGATTGGGCTCGAAGTGCATGTTCAGCTGCTGACGGTATCGAAGATTTTTTGTTCGTGCTCGACGAGGTTTGGCACGCCTCCGAATACGAATGTCTGCCCGGTTTGCCTGGGAATGCCGGGGGCTTTGCCGGTGCTGAACAAGAAGGCGGTGGAGTTCGCGACGCTGGCAGCGATGGCGCTGAACTGCCGGATCAATGAGACTTCGATTTTCGCGCGAAAGAATTATTTTTATCCCGATCTGCCGAAGGGATATCAGATCTCGCAATATGACAAGCCGCTGGCTGAGTTTGGATTTATCGAGGTGCCGGCCGAGGGCGGTAAGAAGAAGATCGGAATCACGCGCGTGCATCTGGAAGAAGATGCGGGCAAGAGCCTGCATGAGGGATTCCCGGATTCCGATGAGAAGACTGCGATCGATCTGAACCGGACCGGCGTGCCGCTGATCGAGATCGTCAGCGAGCCGGATATTGCGACTCCAGACGAAGCGTATGAATATCTGACGCGGTTGAAAGAGATCATCCTGTACACCGGGGTGAGCGATTGCAATATGGAAGAGGGCTCGCTACGCGCCGATGCGAATGTCAGCGTGCGTCCGCGGGGGCAGAAGGAGTTCGGGACAAAGACGGAGATCAAGAACGTGAATTCGTTCCGGTTTATTCGCGAGGCGCTGGAGTACGAGATCGGGCGGCAGATTGATGTGATCGAGTCGGGAGGGAAGATCACGCAAGAGACGCGGCTTTATAACTCGAATGAAGGCAAGACGTATAGCATGCGCTCGAAGGAGCAGGCGCACGATTACCGGTACTTTCCGGAGCCGGACTTGCTGCCGCTGGTCGTGGATGAGAAGTGGAGGTCGGAGATCGCACGGAGTTTGCCCGAACTACCTGAAATGCGGCGCGCGCGGATGGTGAAAGAGTACGGCATCACGGAATATGACGCGCAGGTGCTGACCGTATCGAAGGCGTTGGCAGATCAGTTCGAGCAGGCGGCAAAGGCGGCGAAGAATCCGAAGCGCGTGGCGAATCTGGTGCAGGGCGAGTTGATGGGACGCCTGAAGGCGAAGGGCATGGCGATCGAGCTGTCGCCGATTTCGATGGCGGGCGTGGCGGCGTCGGCCGATCTGGTGGAGTCGGGTACGATTTCGGGCAAGATGCTGAAGGATCTGTACGACCTGTCGTTTGAACGCGGCAAGGATTTTCCAGTTGTCTATGAAGAAGAGGGCCGGCCGCAGCAGTCGACCGACACGTCGGCGCTGGAGAAGATCATCGACGAAATTCTGGCGGGGAATCCCAAGCAGCTTGAGCAGTATCGTGCCGGGAAGAAGACCATGCTCGGATTCTTTGTGGGTCAGGTCATGAAGGCATCGAAGGGGCAGGCGAGCCCCCATATTGTGAATGAGCTGCTGACGAAGAAGCTGGGATAGTGTCCTCGAGTAACATTTGGGGCTGTCACTTCCGTCATCTGATATTTCCTTTTTCTTCCAAATAGCCTAGTTATGGGCCCGTGTGTCTCGACGGTCCCGACTGGGGTCCTTATGAAATTCAAGCTGGATCGGATCATCAGCATCGCGTCGTTGCTGGTGTCACTGGTGCTGGTTGTGCTGGTGTTGAAGCGGCCTGCGCCGGTGGCGCAGCGGCAGGCTCCGGCGGCCATTGCGCAGCACGCGCAATCGTTCGATCAGAAGATGCAGGAGTTCCAGCAAGCCACGCAGCAGGCGAACTCTGCGAGCAGCGGTGATTCGACAGGTTCAACACCAGATGCGCAGCCGGCCCCGGCGACATCATCTGACGCGACGGCGAGCGCGAAGCCGGAGGTTCACATCAACGCCGATGAGATTGGCGCGGTGCTGGCGCAATCGCTCGGGACGGCTGGGCTGACTCCTGATTCGAACGTGGGCAGCGGCGCGCCGACGATCAAAGATCAGCAGATCAGCTTTGACGGCGATGTCGTGCATGGGCAATTTCTGACTGAACTTGCGGGGAAAGACGTGTGGATTACCGTGTCAGGGCACATCGGACAGCAGAATGGCTATGCAACGTTTGATCCGACGGAATTCAAAGTTGGAGATTTGAATATCCCGGTGTCGCTGGTCAATCCGGCGCTGCAGAAGAAATTGGCCGAACAGCGGGACCGGTTGAAGCTGCCGGATAATGTGGGCGGGCTGAAGGTTGAAAATGGCGAGCTCGTGATGCAGGGGAAGTAGCGGCGCGCAAACTCAAAATCTGGTTCGGGTTCGCTTAAACACCGCGCGAAACAAAGGGTCCCTCCACTCCGCTTGCTTCCGTTCGGAATGGCAAGCTGCGGTCGGGATGACACTGGGTTAGGGGCCAACGAAAATCAGGTGGCAATCGCAGGTGAAGGCGGGAGAAGATTTCGGGAGGCAACATCTGCATACCAGCGGCCGGAGTCTTTGAGGGTTCGCTGCTGCGTTTTGAAATCAAGGTAGGCGAGGCCGAAGCGCTGGCTGTAACCTTCGGCCCACTCGAAGTTGTCCATCAAACTCCAGACATGATAGCTGCGGACGTCGGCGCCTTCGGCCATGGCCCGCGCGAGTGCCGCGATGTATTCGCGATGATAGTCGGTGCGGCGAGCGTCGTGAATTGCGCCGGATGAGTCGGGGCCGTCGTTGTAGGCGCATCCGCTCTCAGTGATCTCGATGGTGGGCCGGTTGTATTCGCTTGTAATGCGAGTGACCATGTCGTAGAGCGCTTTGGGCCAGACTTCCCATCCAAAATCAGTCTTCGGACCCTGATCGCCACCGCCCATCTTCACGGGGAAGAGCCAATCCTGCAGGTGGGTGGCGCGCTCGATGATGCCGGGAGAAGATGCGATAACGCGGTAGTAGAGATTGATGCCGATGAAATCGAGCGGCACGCGTGTCTTTTCCATGTCGCCTGATTTGATTCCCATGGTGCGCTTGGGAAGAAACGTCAGAGCGTCGGGATAGCGTCCGCGAAGAGCGGGATCGAGAAATAGCGTATTCATGACGCGATGCGCGCGATCGGCAGCGAGCTTGTCCGCCTCGGAGTCGGTAGCGGGATCGCAGGGAGACATGCTGGGCGCAGTCCCCACGCGGCAGTTCGGCCGGATCGCCTTGATCGCGCGGAAACCGGCTCCCTGAGCGAGATTCACGACGTGCGTGCCGCGGAGAAAATCCAGAAGGCTCTTGCGTCCGGGCGCGTGGGTTCCTTCGAGATATCCGAGATCGAGAAACGCATCGGGCTCGTTGAAAAGAATCCAGTCGGAAACTCGGTCACCGAGAGACTGCGCCACGAGTTGAACGTAGTCGGCGAAGCGGGAAGCGAGATCACGGTTGGGCCATCCGCCGGCGTCTTCGAGGGCTTGGGGCAAGTCCCAGTGATATAGCGTGACCAGCGGCCGGATGTGAGCTTCGAGGAGTGCGTCGACGAGGCGGCTGTAATAATCCATTCCCTTGGCGTTGATGGGACCGGAACCGGAGGGCTGAATGCGGGGCCAGGAAATTGAGAAGCGGTAGCTAGAGAGATTCATCGCGCGCATAAGCACGAGGTCACCGCGCCAGCGGTGATAGGAGTCGCAGGCTATGTCGCCGGTATCGCCATTTTTTATGTGTCCCGGAGTGTGGGTGAAGCGGTCCCAGATGGATTCGCCTTTGCCGTCTTCTTTCCAGGCACCTTCGATTTGATAGGCGGAGGTAGCGGTTCCCCAGAAAAATCCTTTAGGAAAGGGAATGTCGGCGGTGGGATTGAACCGTGGAGTTGAAACGTGGGGCGGGTCGGTCTTGGTCTTCGGAGATCCGCCACAATTGGACAATGTGAAAGGCAGGCCTGCCGCGGCAGTGGCTCCCAGAATCGATTGGACAAACCTGCGGCGCGTCAGACGCAAATTGGGGTGCGGCTCCTTGGGCGGCGGTCTTTGCGATCAACCACGCCTGGCTCAGTTCTTTTGGCTGATAAGAGAATTGTAAAACGTTTCAGGGAAGGAATCTCGATTGATGCACTCCGCGGGATAACACTTTCCTTTTCGAGAGAAAGTCAAAAGCCCCACCCTCCCGCACAAAACGCGGGAAGGATGGGGCAACCTCGTGTTCTTCTGACTCGGCTAATTAGAACTTCGGGAGGACTTCCGTTCCTTCGAGGCGGACGCTATCCAGCTTGCTGGGATCGAGTCCGAGCGCTTTCAGGATGGTTGGGGCGACCTGCATGGTCGTCACTGGAATGCTGACGGTGGCGGCCTTCAGGTTCGGGTTGGAGAGCAGCATCATCACGTTGGTATCGTCTTTCGCGAAGCCGCCGTGTTCAGCCTGCTTCTTGCCGCTGCCGGAGTACGTTACGCCGACGTTCGGAGTGACGAGAATATCCGGAACGCGGGGATCGCCGGTGGGCGGCAGACCCGGGGTATGGAACAGCTGCATGATATTGCGCCCCCAGAAGATCTCGCCGATGCCAGCGATGTTGTTGGTGGCAGGCGACTGGGTCTCGAGCATCGTGACCACGTCGGAGGCGGTGCAGTTGCTGCTGAGCCAGAGCATCGAGACGTCATCTTCAGTCGGCCCGATTCCGGTCGGATTCAGAGGAGACTCTGATAACGGCAAGCAGCCCGCGTTGGCAGCGATCGTCGCGGGAGAAGTGGTGATGGGATCGCCAGTCACTGTTGAGATCCCCAGGTAACGTGAGGAATCGATCGGGCTCTGGCCGTGCTTGGCGGTGATGACGACCAAGGTTGAATCGAGCAGGCCGTGCGTGCGCAGTTCGGCGACCATCTTGCCGATCGACATGTCGACAAACTGGATTTCACTCATCAGCGAGGCAGAGGGAGTGCCTTCGCTATCGATGTAGCCGCCGACGACCGCGGGGCTGAGCGATTTCTCGATCAGCTTCTCGCCGACGCTGACGGCCTGGAAGTTCATCCCGAAGATGGCAGGAACGGGAGCATCATTGACTCCGCCATGGCGCTTGCCTTTGATCTCGTTCAGGATGCCGTTCACCTTGATTGTGTCGTAGCACTGGATGTTCTGGAAGCTGTCGGTCCAGCTATTCGACGAGGTTGCGGCGCTCTGGTCGGGCAACGGGTCGCAACTCACCGAGCCGGCATTCACTCCGGGAAGGCTCACCGGGATGGAATTGATTTCGGGGGAGAAGTAGTCATCGACGTTGGTGCCGTCGCCGGGGCCGCTCACCGATGAGTAGGAGGGATGCTTGTCGGACCAGGCAGTGTACATTCCGGCCGCGTGAGCGACGCCGAAGATTGTGTTGGTGCGAACAAAATTCCACGGATAGACCGGAGCGCATCCACGTGCAGGATCGCGCTCGAGGCGCTGGACATCAATGGAGTGCTTGCCGCCGTCGGTCAGCGGCGCACCGGGCGCTCCGCCATTCAGTTTGGTCTGGTCGATATCGATGCCTTCATCGAACTCAGTGGTGGTTCCTGAAAAAGAGCCGGGGGTGCAGGTGCCGCCAGCGACGCCGTTGCCGGTGGTCACGGCCGGAGGAGCCAGGGAGCGGTCATAGGCTACGTCGTAAAAGGCTCCGGCGGTGCGCGGAGAGCTGCCACTGACGAGTGCGGTCAATCCCGGAAAGGAATCGGAAGGCTTGGAAGTATCGGCGTAGAGATAGTTGATGCCATCGGCCTTGAGGCTGGCGATGTGTGGACAGTAAGGCGCGCCTCCGTTGATGGTGCTGATGCCATTGGCGCAATTGATGAAGTCGACGGAATGCATGCCGTCGATGCTGATGAGGAGCACGTGCTGGACCGTGACCGAATTCGGCGCTTGCGCGAATGCCGATCCGGCCAGTGCAAGGGCCAGCGCAGACACGCCGACACTAAGACTGCGAGATAACTTCAT
>DATEJO010000297.1:0-33852 GCA_035277905.1 Candidatus Sulfotelmatobacter sp. | reverse complement strand
AACATCGGTGGGTGCGGTGAAGCTGCGTGTGTTTCGCGCCGTTCGCATCTTGCGTAAGCGCTTGAGCCAAGCTGGAATCACGCCTGAATAAAGGAAGATGAGGACAAGTACATGGCTGAACACAATGACCGCGAGATTCGCGACGCGCTAAAGCGATCCTTCCCCCCGGTCAACACCGAGCTTAGGCAGGATCTGTGGCCGGATGTATTGCGCAAACTCGACCTTCGCCCCGCCCGTGTGCCTTGGTACGACTGGGCCCTGGTTGGCTTGAGCGCCGTGATGTTCGTGGCTTTCCCGCGACTGGTTCTTGTCTTCGCATACCACCTGTAAGAGGGAGGGGTTATGAGCAACCATCCATACCTGCGCGCTTACATGGCGGGGATTTCGGTGCCGACGCCGCTTCTGCTGATCCCCCTGACAGCCTTCTTCGTAGCGCGATTTGTCTACAACATCCCGGTTCCGGTGGAGCGAGTGATCATCTTTCCGATGGCGATCATTCCGAACCTGTTTGGACTTTGGAATATGCTGCACTTAGCTTCTCGTGCGCGCACTCGCTTGCCGCTCGGGATTCACGGTGCCATCTTGCCCTTCATCATCGCCCCGGCAGGATTCCTCCTCGGGCGCGGCTTGGGCTTTCTGCATACGACACACTACGGCTTCACCTATTTCGGAGTGGTCGAGATCCACTACACGTTTGTCGGCGTCGTGTTTCTTTTCGCATTGATCGTCTATTACCTGGTCTGGAAGTACCTGATCGGATTTTGCAATCGGGTTGCCGGGGTCGCAGAGTAATAAAAAGCTTGTGAACAACACTGGAGGACTTATGACAAGCGCGCATTCTGAGAACGTGCCGGGAGTTTCACATGAACAGCACTGGCCAACGGCAATGGCCGCGCTCGCCGTGGGCACGGCATTTTTCTCGCTCTGGTTTTGGCTCTTGCCGCAATGGCTCGGATTCCGAGTCGAGATGGCGGGTGCAGCCCATTGGCGCTGGCTTGCCGCCATAGCGTCCATCATGGGATTCGCCGTTGCTTTACGTTGCGTTTGGGACTTTGGATGGACTGGACACGGGACCCCGGCGCCGATCGCCCCGCCCCAACGCTTGGTAGTTGTAGGCTTTTACCGTCACGTGCGCAATCCTATGTACGTGGGATTCGCAGTGGGTTGGATCGGGCTGTGGATTGTCTTTGGACACCCAAACCCGCTGGCGATTGCCGCCGCCGGAGCAGTCGCTCTCGGAGTGCATCTCTTTGTAATCCTGTATGAAGAACCGACGCTCCGGCGCAAATTTGGTGTTGACTACGAGGTGTATTGTCGGAACGTGAGCCGCTGGTGGCCCCGGCTGAAGGGTTGGGACAAACCGAAATAGGGAGGAACTGTAACGTAGTTCCGAAACAAAAGTAACTTTTGCGATGCATTTGCGCGCAGATAGAATGAATGCTCCCTTCGGAAGGTGGCGCATGGGATTTGTCACGATCTTGGACGAGGCTGCGTCCGGCGAGAAATCTGGGGCACGCAATCTAGAAATCTCGAACGAAAGAGTTACGCTGCGCGACTTGATCCAACAGCGCATTCGCCAAGAAGTCGAAGAATTCAACCGCAATCAGTCCGACGTATTCTGTGGTCTCATCCAGCCGACGGACGCCGAACGTGTCCTAAATGGTTATCGTCTCAAAGCTCGCCGCCAATTGAGCTGGGAGAATCAATACGAGAAGGCTCTAGAAGCGTTCAAGCACAACGGCTTCTTCGTCATTATTGACGGAAAACAAGTCGAGACTTTGGATGAAGTGCTTCCGCTTCGAGAAACCAGCGAAGTTCACTTTCTGAAACTCGTGCCGCTCGTTGGTGGATAATGACGCCGCAGGTTGCAGCGGTCATCACGGACTATCTCGAAAAGCTACAGCAGGAGTGCCGCGAAAAGCAGTGGGCCATCCTGCAGACCCGTAAGCCGACGGTCGTTGTCGACCTTCAGGCAGAATCTCCCGAAATCCAGATCGCCTTCCTTAGAACGGTGCTGGCCAATGCGGGGGCCCTTGCACCCGCGCCTGCCGGCATCGAGACCACTATCGTAGGTAAAGTGTTTTCCAGCTTGTTGGGTTCCAGGCCAATAGGCCAGCGCTTCAACTGGCTGGAATTTAGGACGTTGGGCAGCGTGGTCTCCAACCTTCTGCGGAGCAAGCTACCGCTTCAACCGGAAGATCTGGCTGAAATCACCCGCTCTTTCGCGCGTTATCTTCAAGTCATCCACTACTGCTTCCCTTTGGCATCGCTTATCAGTGCTGTCGAGTCCGGGACGCGGACGGCAGAGGTGGAAGGAGCGATGCGCGGGTTGAGGGACTCTCTGGCCCATCTATCGCAGAGGTCCAACTCAAAAGAGAACCGAAAACTCCTGGAACGGATTGATCGGTACGTCGAGCCACAAAAAGACAAACAACTCGTAGCTGGCGGCCCATGGAGTGCATTAGTCTTTTCCGAAGTTGAGAAGCAGCCGGAACCGGATCGAAGTGGTTGGTCAGATGTCTTTGCACATTGTCTCGTGACACAGTCATCGACGCCTTCGAAGGCGTGGCGCAAGCGGTCGGAAGAACTGATCTCACTAATTGGCGTCAACAAGGTTCGAGACTCCGCAGCACGCTGGCTGAATGGCGATGTCGTACCTGTGACTGCAAAGCCGGGCGCACAGATTTCCGACAAGGACGCCGACTATCTCAAGGGTTTCGTCTGGATGTTAGCCAGCATTTCCGACGGAGAACTATGCCAGGCGGTTGCGGATGTTGGACTGACGTGTCTTCGAAAGATTCCGAATATTGGACCGGTATCGGCTCGCGTCGGATTCGCCTCCGTCAATGCGTTATCCGAAATGCCGGGGATGGACCCGGTGGCACAGCTCACCCGGATGCGAGCCAAAGTGAAATACGCCGTCGCTCTGAAACTCATCGAGAAAGCCCTGAACGGCGCAGCCCAACGAGCCGGACTGATCCGTGATGACCTCGAAGATATGGCCGTTCCGACCTATGGATTGGCGCCGGACGGCCGGCGTTCCGAGCGATTCGGGGAATGCAGCGTAGATCTCGCATTGGTTCCCGAGACGGGGGAGATCGAACTTCACTGGAGAAATGCCGCCGGCAAATCCGTAAAGTCTCCTCCTGCCGAGGTCAAGGAAACTTGTGCGTCCCAGCTGAAAGAGATCAAGCGGACACGTGCGGACGCGGAGAAGATGGTGTCAGCCCAGCGTCTCCGTATCGAGCAATTCTTGATCAACGAACGCAAGATCAACTATGAGCACTGGTCGAAGCACTTTCTTCACCACCCACTGCTGAGCGCAATTACAAAACGTCTGATCTGGCGTTTTGAGACTCCGAGAGACGTAGCTTTGGGAGCGTGGCTCAGCGGGGAGATGATCAGTTGGAACAACCAACCGGTGGCGGGACTGGGACCGGGCACTACCGTCCAGCTTTGGCATCCACTGCAGTCCGATCCGCAAACGATTCTCAGCTGGCGCTGCTGGCTGGAGGACCACCACATCGTACAGCCCTTCAAGCAGGCTCACCGCGAGGTGTATCTGCTGACGCCAGCGGAGGAGCAAACCCAGACCTATTCCAACCGGTTCGCCGCGCATGTCATACGCCAGCACCAATTCGCCAGCCTGTGTCGTGAACGTGGGTGGCAGTATCGCCTGATGGGGTCTGGCTTCGATGGTCAGAACGTGCCCACCCTGGAGGTTCCCAGGCGCTCGCTGCGAGTGGAATTCTGGGTAGATGTTCCCAACGTTGATAGGGCGAGTGATCCCCGGGAAGCTGCCGATCAGATCTCGGGAAGCGGCATCAACCTCTATCTCCTTACCGATCAAGTACGCTTCTATCGAGAGCGAGCACCGGAGCGACTGGCCGAGATTCCGCCCATCGTATTTTCGGAGATTATGCGTGATGTCGACCTGTTCGTAGGTGTTACGAGTATCGGCAATGATCCCACCTGGGTCGATAGGGGTGAGGGGTTCGGCCATCAGTACTGGCAGAGCTTCGCTTTCGGGGATCTCAGCCAGAGTGGTGAAACACGACGAGCAATTCTCGAAAAAATGTTACCGCAACTTAAGATCGGCTCCAGGTGCACACTTGACGGCAAGTTCCTGGCGGTGCGGGGTGATTTGCATACTTACAAGATTCACCTCGGTAGCGCCAACGTACTCATGGAACCCGGAAGCCACTACCTGTGCATTGTTCCTGATCGCAGTCATGCAATGTGGCAAAAAGGGTCCTTGTACCTGCCTTTCGATGGAGACCAGACACTGGCCATCATCCTGAGCAAAGCGTTCTTGCTGGCTGCGGATAGCAAAATCACAGATCCGACCATTCTTCGGCAAATCGGAAGACCGCGCGTGCCCGTGCAGTGAGCACAACGGTGCATTCCCTAACTACTGGGAATCTCAGCCTTCATTAACTCTTTTGGATTTCGCACAGCACTCGTTTGATGTCAATGCCGGTGTGCGATCGATCGCTTGGATGGGACCGATTCGCAAACGCTCCTTGCTTACTTTGCGAGCCGTGACCGATGAAGGCCGATCAAATTGGGCCAATCGGGAGAGCTTGTCGCAAACCCTCCAGTAATCCGTCGCTTTTGGATCTGACGCGGATTGACTGTGAGAGTCTCTCCGCTGCTTGGCGTAGATCGAGATTAACTGTTGATGTCATCCTCGTCCATCGTGGCGTCGGGTTGTCGCTTATCCAGGGCGAAACAAATTGAAGCAGCGAACACAGTGGTGACACTAAGCACGCGAACAACTCGAATGAAGCAGGTTCGGCGGATAACACCACTCATGCGCCCCTCCTGAACTCACGAATGGCTATACCAATTCGAGTGGGGGACCAGCGACCGCACGAGACGCACTGGGTTTCGGTGCATGGGTGCAAGCAGGCCGGGCAGCCTCCTCCCGTATCGAAGGTGTTCCACTCATTGCCACACTCGCAGAACCAGCGATCCTGCTTACCCGGAGACCAGCCGTAAAACGGGCAACGGATGCGCGGGCCGAATGGATCTTGGCTCTGGTCGAGATCGGGTTCGCGCGGTCGCTTGTGAGAGCAGTGGGACCCATGCGCGAACATGATCGAGCACATGCCTCTCCTAGTCCGCAGAAGCATTTGTGGAGGAATCGGGGGTCGCTGCCTACTGGGTGGCATGACGTGGAAATCACTTTCGGGTCCGGATTGTTGGCTGCAATAACGTCATTCTCCGAGAACGGCCACCTCCAACTCGTTGAGTCGCGTTGGTTCGGCGATCACATCGACTGAGGCAATTTTGCTATCCGCAATCGAGAAGCGAAGCACCCTGCGCAGGTGCCCGCCCGGTGCCCACACGAGTCCCACCTCTCCATTGACCAGCATTGGTTGTATATCGCCGGCAAGCTGTTGCGAGAACGCAATGGCTCCCTTCGCCCAATTCCGCGCGCCGTGAATCTCTTTCGATGCGCCCGGACGTGCGGCCGCCCCGTCGATGTGCACAACGACATCAGGATCAAGCACCGCAACGAGGCCCTCCATATCGCCGGCACGTATGGCAGCGAGAAATGCGTCGGCGACTCGTCGCTGCTCGGTCAGGCTGGTCGTAGAAACTGCGGGCGCGCCTTGAATTCGCCGGCGCGCCCGACTCGCGAGCTGTCTCGCGGCCACTGGCGAGCGGTCAAGAATGGCAGCAATCTCCTCGAAGGGAACCGCAAACATGTCGTGCAGCACAAAAGCCAGCCGCTCTGCCGGATCGAGCCTGTCAAGCACGATCAGCAATGCGAAACCGACCGAATCCGCGAGAATCGCTTCCCGCTCCGGGTCATTTTGCTTTTTGATGGCTGCGACCGCCTCTGTTGGGCTGGTGTCCAGCGCCTCTTCGCGTTTAGCGATGCGCGAGCGCAACATATCTAGACAAACCCGGGAAACCACTGTGGTAAGCCATCCACCGAGATTTTCGATCGTATTCGCGTTGGAGCGGTTAAGGCGTAGCCAGGCCTCCTGGACCGCATCATCAGCTTCACTCGCCGAACCGAGCATTCGGTAAGCGACCGCCCGCAGGTGTCCACGATTCTCCTCAAACTGGTTCGCTAGCCAATCGCGCTCTTCCATTGGTCACACTCTCCTATTGCCATCCGTCATCATTATGACGGTCGAAAGCCCGTCGATGTGACGGCTGGCATCGGCTCTGACCCATTTCAGAGGAACTGGCATGGATACGAGATCGAATAATCCCGCAAAATTAACTCAAACCGGCCGCCGCCGCACGATTGCTTATTGGGCGTTTACCCTGCCAGTTGTATTTGAGAATGCTGCCGGCGCGATGTGGCTCTTCTCGCGATTCATTCCGGGAATCCGCAGGCTGCACGCAACAGCCGTGTTTGCCCAATATGTGCATGTGATGCTGGCACATCTTGGCTACCCGCAGTACTTCCAGTACATACTCAATCCCTGGCAACTGGCTTGCGCTGCCGCTCTGATTGCTCCACGCCTTCCCCGCGTGAAGGAATGGGCTTATGCCGGTGCGTTTTTCAATTACTCTTCCGCGATCGCCTCTCATCTGTTTGCAGGGGATCGGCTAGATGTCCCGGCGGCTGTTCTCGCAGCCCTTACGGTCATCTCTTGGGCGCTGCGCCCAGCCGACCGGCGCCTCGTTGAATCACCACCAAGCCAAACCAGTCCGTGGCCTTGGGTCGCGTCGGCGATCGTCCTCGTTCTGATGCTGATTCTGTCGCTATTCTGGTTGCCAAAAATACCTCAGCAATGAACTGAAGGAGACTCACGCGGAAGCACAGCGTCCTGCATCGAGTAATTTGCTTACTGCTTGCATGCTGCAGAAACTATGACTGTGCGCTCGATTCGAGTGTGCCAACTCCAAAGTAGCGCGCTTCCGAGAAGCACGGGCCCAACACATAACCCAAGCCAAATACCCCAGCGCGCCACGGCCAAAGCGAAAGCAAAGCACAGCTCCCGCGGACATTCCAATCAACCAACAGGCAACTAGGTTTGCGAACATGGGAGTCCGGCGTGTCGCCACTTCCACACACAGCCCCGGTGGTTACGGCTTGGCACGCCATCGAATAACTGGAATGCGGCGGCTACAAGCAACAGCCGCGTTCCAACCGCGATGACCGTGAGAATCGGCGTCAGCACGAGCGCCAGGAAGACCTCGTCGCGGAGAGTACGACCGGAAGACATCGACCGATCATTGTGCCGAAAAATCCTACGGGAGCGCCAACAAGCCCCTAAGCAAAATCTAGGTATGAGAGGTTGGCTGCAATATTCGAGCCATAACGCGGCTCAAACCTTGGATGTCACACTTTCTCCGACGGTTTCGTCAAGGTAATGAAGTCGACAGATGACGAATTTCGAGAAGGAGACCGAAAAATCATGCAAGCACGAATGAAACAACCGGTATTTATCGTTCCCGGCGCGATGGAGCACCTGCAGGCTTTAGGGAAAGCCGTAGAACAGAGTGGGGTGCCAAAGAAAACGCTTGACCTGGTTCACCTGCGGGCAAGCCAGATCAATGGCTGCAGCGTGTGCGTCGACATGAACTTCCGATTCAAGGCAACGGACGAGACCTACGAACGTCTGTTCGCAGTTGCCGCCTGGAACGACGCGCCCTACTTCACCGATGCCGAACGCGCCGCGCTCGCTCTCAGTGAGGCCGTAACGCGCCTCAGTGATCGCTCCGACCCGGTTCCGGATGCAATCTGGAACGAAGCTGCCCGACACTATAATGAGCCTCAGCTCGCGGCCCTGGTCCTCTACATCGCTACGACGAACGTCTGGAATCGGCTGAACGTCACTACCAAGCAGGTAGCAGGGGAATGGGCGAAATCCGATGAAGCAAGAAAATGGAGACAACAACAAGAGAAGCAAGTAGCCGCGGACTGACAGCCGGTACGCGCGATCATCGCGTGTGGGAGCGATGGTCGCGCTCAGGTTCCCAGGGGCGCGAGGATCAATACTGCAGCCAGCGCCGCTAATTTCTCATCCTGCGTCCAGGGCGGCCCGAGACGCTGACCCAACGCTGAGATTCGCTCCTTTACCATGGTTACTCCTTTTCCGAATGCCTTCGTGGCCCGTTCTTCGAGCTCCCTCTCCCGCAATGGCGTGACCGTGATACCGGCATCCTCGCAGGCCTTGCGGACGGCCATGCGGAAGAATTCGCCTTCTGCCGTGTGAATGAGCGCATGCGACGCGAAGATCTTCTCAAGTGAAGGCAGCGGCCGCGCAGAGCCCATGAGGACTGCAGAGCCCGCGACGATGTGCCCATTTTTCTGCAGTTGACGCAGAATTTCGCGAATGGCCGAGGACGCGAGTTGTCCTGCGGCGGCGGAGCATCGGCCAATGTGTTCATCAGCCCGCTTCCTCGCAAGGCCTGCAGCGTAATGATAGGGTTGCTTCGATCCGGGGATGCTTGCCTCTGCAAGGACTATGCGTCTCCGGTCAACTATCTCCACTAGACCGTCATTCGACACTGCTACCAGAGCACCCCATCCAGAATGCATACGGATCCCGATCGCTGCGGCTTTCATGATGTCGTCCTGGGTATCAAGGCGTTCCCTTGGAAGATCAGATTCCGTAGAACAATAAAGGCTTATAGTTTAGGCTACGCCAGAGCAAGGTTGGTCTAGTACTATTCCGAAACCTTGCACAGCAGCTCTATGGAGTTCCGTGACCTCTCCCGCGCTGATGGCACGTCGAAATGGTTGGGCAAAATCGGCCGCTGGGCCTTCTCCATACTGATCCCGCTCGTCGCCGCAACCCTTCTCTTCTTTGTCATTCGGGCCAAGCTTCGGGGCGAGCAACTGCCGGACTTCGTGATCTTCATTGAAGCCATGGGTTTCGTCGTGGTGATTTTGGCCGGGACCTGGTTCCTGGTTCGCGGTGTGCGGGAGCACCGGGAGAGCGAAGAACGTTATCGCCAAATGGCCAGCCATATCCAGGAGATTTTCTGGATGTTGGACGCTGAATCCAAGCGTGTGCTGGAGGTGAACGAGGCGTACGAGACGATTACCGGACGAACGCGCAGGAGCCTGTTGGATAGCCCCACCTCTTACGAGGAGATTATTCATCCCGAAGACCGGGTGCATGTGCTCGCCAGATTGGACGAGGCGACCCGCTCTGGAAGATTGGACGAGCGTTTCCGGATCACGCTCCCCAGTGGAGACGTCCGTTGGGTGCGAGTTCACGGATTTCCCATGCGCAATGCTGCCGGTAGGATCTGGCGTCTGGTCGGCACAGCCCAGGACGTCACCGGGCAGAAGCAAGCGGAAGATGAAGTTGTCAGAAATCTTCGAATCGCCGAGACAGCCCGAGCCGAAGCCGACGCATTGCAAAAGGCGACTCTGGCCCTGACGCAGGATCTGCGCATGGATTCTGTCATGGAGGCGCTGCTGCGTTCTCTGGAAGAATTGGTGCCCTACACGTTGGCACGCGTGATCGTGCCGGAAGGGGGCCCTCATTTGTTGGCTCTGGGGGAGAGAGAAATCCCTGAGCGGCCGCAAGCTTCACCGAAATACCGCCCCGGACATCCGCTGACCCTCATTGCCGATGAATGCCCGTTTTTGAAGACAATACTGGAAGAAAAAAAGAGCGTCCTGATTTCGGAAACCAATAAAGAAAAAGACTGGCAAACCTTCAAGGGCCACACTCATTTGCACTCCTGGCTCTCGGTCCCGCTCAAGGCATCGGGGGAATATCTGGGGTTTCTCTCGATCGGACACGCGGATCCGAACCGCTATACCGAAGAGCACCTCCGCCGTGCCGAGCTGCTGTCGATCCCGGCCGCCGCGGCAATTCAAAACGCCCGGCTCTACTCAACGGCTGACATGTATGCCTCAGAGCTCCAGAAGCGCCTGGTGGATCTGGAAGAGGCGGAAACAGCCCTCGCCGAAGTGCGGTGGAGCCGGACGAGTTCCGACGACCGCTTCGAGAAGGTGTTCCGCTCCAGCCCGGTTCCTCTTACGATCACTACTTTGAGGGAAGGACGTTTTGTGGATGTGAATACGGCATTCGAGCGCAGATACGGCTATACGCGGGAAGAAGTCCTGGGCCGTACCGTGCACGATCTCGATATGTGGTGCGATCCGGCGGACCGGATGTTCATGACCGAGCAACTACGACAAGGGGTCGCAGTGCGAAACAGGATCACCTGGCTGCGCTCCAAGTCAGGCGAGGTCAAGCTCACCTCGTACTCAGCCGACAGAATCCACTTCGCGGGCCAGGCCTGCGTTCTCGCGGTCTCGGACGATCTCCCGGAATTCAATCAACGCAAAGCCAACTGATTTCCAGCTTCTCTCAGCTGGAATCGCGTCCGTTTGACGCAACCTTGATCTCGGGTTATAGAAAATCCGCAACCCAGCCCGGTTGACTGTCCGCGTTCGGGGTGGAAGATGGCGACGCCAATCAATTCCGCGATGGAGGAGCCGAGGAAGGCGCTGGAACCCTCCGAAAGGCCGGTCAGCGCGAAAATTGCAGCCGCATTCCTGCAGATGCACGAGAGAAGCATTACGCGCATGGCCGGCATGGGACACATTCCCGCTCACCCCATCGGATACGGGCAGAGAAAACGATGGCTCTTCTACCTTTCGGAGCTGGACGAGTGGTTGCGCGCTCAGGTATGCTCCGAAATCTCCCGGCGACGTCAAGGCAAAGGAGGACAAGTTGCCTAGACGTAACCGCTATCAGTTCGGAAATCTGGAACTTCAAAAACGAATCAAAGGCCCTGCCGTATGGATATTCCGCTATCGAGACCGAGAGCAGCCGGATGTAACCCGACCGGCCGTCACTCTGGGAACAATCGCGGACTATCCGTCGCAAACGGCAGCCCGGCGCGCGGCCGAGGGTCTGCGACTCAAAATCAACCACGGCCTGCCCTTGCGAGAAGCCGTAACCTTCCAGGGTCTGATCGACCGATACACCCGGGAAGAGATCGAGCAGGGCGAACTGGCCCACACCACCAAAGAAACCGACCTCAACCGCATCAACAAACACATTTCACCCAGGTGGGGGACGTGTCTGCTCAAGGAGGTGAAACCCTATCCGGTTCAGGACTGGCTCCGCAAATTGGCGGTCGCACCGAAAACCAAGAGCCACTTGCGCGGACTCATGTACCGTTTGTTCGAGAAGGCCATGCTCTGGGAACTCATCCCCTACGAGCGCAACCCGATGGGCCTGGTGGAATTGAAAGGAGTCAGCAAGCGGCTCAAGCCACCACGCCTTCTGACCGAGGACGAGTTCGTGGCACTGGTCAGCCAACTCGTTCAACCCTACAAATCGATGGTCCTGGTGGCCGGCTGCACCGGATTGCGCATCAGCGAGGTTCTCGGACTTCGCTGGCAAGCGGTCGATTTCGAACGCCTGGTCATGGTGGTCACCGAAGGCTACGCGCGAAGCCAATCCACGAAACTGAAATCGGAATGCTCGCAGGACGAACTGCCACTCGACCCGGATGTTGCGACCATTCTTCTCGAGTGGCAGCGGCTCTGCCCCAAGACCGACGGGAACTGGGTTTTCCCCAGTCCTCGAACCAACCATCCGTACGACTCCGGTTCTTTGCGCGCCAAGGTACTCCAGCCAGCAGCGCAACGGGCAAAAATCGAAGGGACGATTGGCTGGCACTCGCTGCGTCACAGCTATCGCGCATGGCTCGACGAGACGGGAGTGCCACTCGGTGTTCAGCAGAAGCTGATGCGCCACGCCAACATTTCAACCACGATGAATGTGTACGGCGGCGCGTTTATGGATGCAAAGCGCAAGGCCAATACATCGGTCGTGCAGCGGGTTCTCTCCCAAAAACAGTCCAAATAGCGAAAGGCCGCATGGTCGCGGCCCTGGCGGAAATTCGTTTTCGCTTGATGGACTATTTTGGACTAGGATCGAAAATTCAAATTTTCCGTAACTCTATGATTTCTTTGGTTGCGGGGGGTGGATTTGAACCACCGACCTTTGGGTTATGAGCCCAACGAGCTACCAGACTGCTCCACCCCGCAGGTTGATGATAACAACCGCCTATCGGCGCGTCAAACGGGCGTCGAGAGATCGTGCTCCTCGCGCCGATGCTCCTCTGCTCCTCCACTCTCGGTTCCCACTCCGGACTGCATCGGGCTGTGGGATTTTCTTCCTGCGAAAAGAATGGCACTCCTCTCACACTTGTGGCATCCAACCGCTGTCGCTCTGAGTTGCGCCGAAGAATCCAAGTCGGTCACGAGCTATTTCTCCCTTCAGAATGAGGAGGTATTATGCCGAAAAGAGAAAACGCCACGCGTCAATCCACACTTAACGCGCAGCCGCGCATTCATCAGCGGGCCAAAGAAATCCAGACTTACGGCACCGTTTCGCACGCGCTCCCCCTGGAACTGGACGAGGCCGTGCGCCTCGAAATGACCGAGCAGCTGAATCAGCTTCTCGCGGACACGATGACTCTCCGCGATCTTTACAAGAAGTCCCACTGGCAGGTTGCGGGGCCCACGTTCTATCAGCTGCATCTTTTATTCGACAAGCATTATGGAGAGCAGGTCGAGATCGTCGATCTGATTGCTGAACGCATTCAGTTGCTTGGCGGAATTTCTCTTGCTATGGCTCCCGATATTGCCGAGACCACGCGCATCGAGCGTCCTCCGCGGGGCAGGGAAGAGGTTCCTGTGCAGATCTCGCGGCTGCTTGATGCTCATCAGTTGATCATCGGGCAATGCCGCGAACTGGCAAAACGCGCCGATGAGATCGGCGATGATGGCACGAATGATCTCGTGATCAGCGATGTCCTCCGTCGCAACGAATTGCAGGCGTGGTTCATCAGCGAGCACCTGGTCGACATGCCGCTGGTACATGCGGTCGACCCGGGCATGCGAAAAGCCGGATAGCTTCCCGTGACCATAATAACGCGGGCCCTATTGTGGGCCCGCTTTCGTTTTTGGCAAATTACTTGGCTGCCACGTTCAGCTTGTCGTGATCGTAGTACTCGTACGCTGACATGGGTTTCTCGCCACCTTTCTTCCAGATGCGGGAATCTTCAGGAAGCTTATTCAGGACGCGAGCCATTTCCCGGACGTGCATCGCGACCGTGCCGCAACACGCGCCGATATAGTTAATTCCCAAATCGCGCGCATTCGCCGCATAGTCGGCCATGTCCTTCCTGGTCAGTTGCAGCGGATCGAGCGCGTACGGAAATTCCGGCAGGCTAGTGAAGTCCGGCTTATCTTTCGGTGTGCGATAGGCAACCGGCTGACAAGCGAGATATCCGGAGACCGCCTTGCGCATTTGCTCCATCGGGCCAAGAATATGCTCCGGCGGACGCAGGCAGTTCATGCCGACGACATCGGCTCCCGCGTCAAACAAGGCCTTGGCGGCATCGGCGGCGCTTTTGCCTTCCGCCGTCTCATCTTTATTCTCAAAACAAATCGTCACCATCGCGGGCAGGCCTGTTTTCTTCGCGCGCTCGACCGCAATGAGCGCTTCGCCCAGCCAGGAAAATGTCTCGCCGATGATGAAGTCCACTCCTTCGTCGACCTGCACCGCAAGTTGCTCGTCAAATGTCTTGCGGACTCGGTCAGCGGCCGAGGGACTATCTGGCTCGTACATCCACGTCAGGCTGAGATTGCCGGCCACCAGGCACTGATCGCCGGCGACCTCGCGCGCTACGCGAACCGCTGACCGGTTGAGTTCTTCGAGGCGATTTTCGAGGCCGACCGTCGCCAATTTGTCTCGGCTCGCGTAAAACGTGAGCGCCTGCAAAACTTCCGCGCCCGCTTCGCGAAATTCAATGTGCAATTCGCGAAGCGCATTCGGATAGGTCAGCGCAACTTCGGGCGTGAACGGGCCCGCGCGCACCCAGCCGCGCTTTTCCAGTTCGAGCAAGTAGCCGCCGTCGCCCAGTACCGGCCCTTCTTTTAGTCGTTCGAGAATGCCTTTCTTCTTCATGGCTGCTCCTGAAAGTGACTAATCGTCCACATATTCGTATTCGGCCTTGATCGGCTGGCTTTCGGCAAAACGGCTGGGGCGGAAGGCCGAAATATCGACGCTCTTCCCCCTTCCGTCCAGCAGAAGTTCGCTCATCACCAGACCAATCGCCGGAGAAATCTTGAAGCCCATGCCGGAAAATCCTGCGCACACGTGCAGCCCTGCGATGCTTGGGATTTCGCCCAGCAGCGGTCGTGAATCGGGCGTCATGTCATAAACGCCGGTTACGCCACGCATGACTTCAGCGCCTTCAAGTTTCGGAACGCGACGGCAGGCTCGCTCGATAATTTCTTCCAGAGATTCGTCGGACGCGCGCTGCGGGAAATTGTCCGGATCGACGGGCCGTTTGCCATAAAAATCTCCGACCAGAAATTTGTCGTGCGCGTCGGATCGAAAGTAAGTCGCCGTGACTGAATCGATGCAGGCGCAACCCCCACCCCGCATGTCGGGCGCGTTTCTCAAAATGGCGACTTGGTGATACTCACACTCGATTGGCAGATCGTATCCCGCACGCCCGACCAGAGGCCGCGTCCAAGGACCAGTCGCGACGATCACGACTGGGGATAAAATTGTTCCTTGCCGAGTGACCAAGCCGCGAACACGGCCGCTCTCAATCAAGAGATCCGCCGCCTGCGTCTTGGACAAGTAAGCGACGCCCATCTCACGGGCCGCCGATAAGAAATCTCCTGCGACTCCCGCCCCATCGCCGTATCCCGAGTCCGGCTCATACGCCGCGAGTTCTACCTCGTCGACTTTCCAGTCCGGCTCAATCTCGCGCAATTGCTGCTTGTCGATGAGGTCCACATTTGCGCCGAGCTCGCGCTGCATTTCGACATTCAATTTCAAGCGCTCGGTCTCATTCGGATGTACGATGCGGACGAATCCGGTTTTGCGAAAATCTCCCGGCGCGCCGACAATTTCCGCCCAGTTCTGAAATATCTGCAGGCTGATCAACGCCAGCTGTACTTCGGCCGGAAAGCTGTAATGCATTCTGACCAGCGCCGATGATCGCCCGCTGCCCCCACGGCCGACATGATCTTTGTCGAGCACCACGATCTTCCCGCACTTTCGCTTGACCAGATGAAACGCGATCGACGCTCCCATCACGCCGGCGCCGACGACCACGAAATCCGCGGTCTTCGGCAGCGAGGTCGTTCCGTTGGCTGAGTTCATGCCGCAGCCTCCCGGAATCGTCCTTTCTTCCAATCGCGCAGAGCCTGGTGCGCCGCGTTTCGGCCAGGTGCTCCGGTGACGCCGCCGCCGGGATGCGCGCCTGCCCCGCAAAGATAGAGTCCGTCGACCGGGGTCCGATATTGCGACCAGCCCGGCACTGGACGCATAAAGAAGAGTTGCTCCAGCCGCAGATCCCCGTGAAAGATGTTTCCCTCGGTGAGCCCGTAAGTGCGTTCCAGATCCAGCGGCGTAAGAACCTGCCGCGCCAAAATCGCCGCCGGAACATTCGGCGCATACTCTGCGATCTTCTTCACAACCCGGTCGCCAAACAGATCGCGCTTCTCATCCCAATTGCCTTCCCGCAAGTGATACGGTACGTACTGCACGAAGCAAGTCAGGATGTGCTTGTCCGCGGGAGCCAGCGACGCGTCCGCATTGGAAGAAACGACGCAATCGACCCACAGCTGTTCCGGAATATCTCCGAACTTCGCAATGTCGTAGCAGCGTTCGGCAAACTCAAGCGACGGAACCAGCGTGTAGAACGTGCGTTCCAGCGGTGTGGCCTGCGGGGAAGTCCCGGTGAACCGCGGTTCTTCGGCGAGCACCATGTTCACTTTCGCGCAGGGCCCTTGCATCTTGATTCCGCGCACGGCGAAGAGAAAATCTTCGGGAAGGTCTTTCGCGTCCAGCATCTTCAGAAACGTTCGCTTCGGATCCGCATTCGACAGAATCATGCGTCCCCGGAATTCCATTCCATCTTCGAGCAGGACGCTTCGCGCCCGTCCGCTACGCACATCAATGTGCGCAACCGAAGTGTTCGTGTGAATTTGCACTCCCAGCTTTTGTCCCGCAGCCGCCAGAGCCTGCGTGATCGACCCCATGCCGCCCATCACGTGACCGTAGAACCCCTGCAGTTCATGCTCTCCACCACTGAGCAGGTGGAATAGAAGCCCGATCGCGGTTCCAGGCTGATAGGGCCCGCCATGTTTCCCGTATACGTTGTTCGCGAGAAACAAGGTTTTCATCTTTTCAGATTCGTAATTCTGATCCAGAAACTCGCCCAGGCTCCCGGTAAGAAACGAAACCAGCTGCGCGATTTCAGCATTTGAGATTCCGCGGAATCGTTTGCCGGCGCGAAACAGATCGCTCCATCCTTTCAGGCTCGACGTATCAATCTCCGGAGGTGGCTCGAGAAAGAACGGCTGCAGGTAGCGCGCAAGCTTCTTGAGTTGATCGTCCACCTGCACGAAGCGGTTGGCGTCTTTCACGGAAATGTTCGCGAACTCCTGCCGTGCCCGTTCTCGATCCGCCCACCAGGGAACTACATGGCCGTCGGGGAAGGGAACTTGAATCGCTGGATCGCACGGAATCATCTTCAATCCATGATCAGCCAGCCGTAACTCCGCTATTACTTCCGGCCGAAGCATGCTCGCGATGTACGATGTTGTCGAAACCCGGCAACCCGGAGCGATTTCTTCTGTGACGCAACACCCTCCAACAATGTCACGCCGTTCAAGCACGAGCGTCGACAGTCCCGCGCGCGCAAGATACGCCGCAGCCGTCAGACCGTTGTGACCGGCGCCGATGATGATCGCGTCGTAGATCGTGTTTCAACTCCTTGTTTGAGGATGACCTGAAGTCACGGGAGGCGTTCCGAGTCGAACTACATTAGCGCACAAGCGAGCAAAAATGAAGTTGAAAGCATTATATTGGTGCGTTATGCTGTCGTGACTTAAAGTCACTATCCCTATGCCCGGAATTGCCAGCAACCGCGTCGCTCCTCCTCTTTATCAGCGCCAGGCAAAAGATCGTCCGCGCTCCGAGGCGAAGCGCAGCCGCATCGTCGAAGCCGCAACGCAACACTTTGCCGAGCACGGTTATCACGACGCACGCGTCGGAGATATCGCCATCGCTCTCGGCATCGCCAAGGGATCGATCTTCCAGCACTTCGGCAGCAAGGATGGATTATTTTTCGAGGTCTACAAGCGCGCGGTCCGCTCTTTCGCGAAATATCTTGACGCGCCGGCGGAAATTCGCCAGGCAGGATTTTTCGGAGTGCTTCGTTACTGGCTCACCCGTACCGAGCATCTCGTCCACGAAGATTGGATTCCTTACCGTATTTCGCTTCTCGGCAACTACGGCACTGACCTTGTGCTGAAGCGCGAGATCAACCGGTTTCTCATCAGCGAAGATCCATACGGCACGGTCAGTTTCGTCCGCTTTGGTCTCGAGCGCGGAGAGCTACGTGACGACCTTGATATCGAGATGATCGTCTCGATCATCGACTGGATGGTCGAGCGTTTTCAGGATGCACTGTTGACGGCCGAACTCGATCCAGGACTGTTTCGCCGACAGGGCGATCTGTCAGAAAAGAAGGAAGGCAGAATCCAGCAATTCATTGACATCTTGCGCCGGGCGATTGGAGTTGCGCCATCTGCGCCACTAGCGCCTAAATCTAAAGCGCGCGGCAATCATCGCCGCTGAAAAATTGTTACTCTGGATGCGAAGTTACAGAGGATTCACGAATGCAATCGCTTGAGCAGATTCTCTCCACCTATGACGATCAGGCTCCGCTCTCCGAAGCCTCGACCATCCCCGCTCCGTGGTATGTCGATCCGCGCATTGCCGAACTCGAACGGTTGAACGTGTTCAGCAAAACCTGGCAACTCGTGGCCCGAACTAATCAACTGGAGAATACCGGCGACTATGTATCCGCGCGGCTGGCGGGAGAGCCCATCGTTGTCGTCCGCGGCTCCGATGGTGCGCTTCGTGCCTTCTACAACGTCTGCCGCCACCATGCGGCCGCCGTCGTGACGCAGCCCTGCGGACATGCCGCGATCCTGCAGTGTCCCTACCACGGCTGGAAATATGGCCTCAACGGCTCGCTCAAAGGGATGCCGGAGTTCGAGGGCGTGGAGAATTTCGAGCGCGCCGACAATGGCCTTGTCCCCATTCGTGTCGAGACGTGGGAGTGCTTTGTTTTCGTCAATCTCGATCCCGAGGCCATCCCGCTGCGTGAATTCCTGGGCGGGTTGGTGAAGCGAGTCGCGCCGCTCGGAATCAGCAAATTGCACTATTTTGATCGCCGCACCTATGACATTCACTGCAACTGGAAAGTCTTCGTCGATAACTATCTCGATGGCGGGTACCACGTGCCGCATCTTCACAAGGGACTGAGTTCCGTTCTCGATTACAAGCAGTACACAATCGAGAACGAAGATCGTTACTGCCTTCAGTCCAGTCCGATGGTTGCGTCCGACGAAGATGCTGCTACCGGCGCCACGCGGAAGGGTGATCGCGCATGGTATTTCTGGCAATATCCCAACCTGATGATCAACTGCTACGAGGGATACATGGATACAAACTATGTCATCCCCATCGATGCCGATCACTGCACCGTGATTTTCGATTTCTATTTCAGCGATGTCAGCGAGGCCCGCCGCGCCTACAATACCGAATCCGTCAACGTCGGCAATCGCGTGCAGGATGAAGATCTCGGTATCTGCGAAGACGTCCAGCGCGGCCTGAAGTCTCGTGCCTACGGCGCAGGCCGCCTCTCAGTTCGCCGTGAAGCCGGAGAGCAGTTGTTCCACCGTCTGCTTGCCGCAGATCTGAAAGCTCAGTCGAGAGTCCTCGTAGAGACGTAGCTTGCTGTGTCCCGATTGCTGGATCATTGGTGATCGCGTGGGATCGTCTCTTTCCAGGTCTTCGATTTCAGCATCTGCCCATCTTTCAGCAACTCTCGCGTGTACCGGTAATAAAAATTCTCTTGATCGGTCGTCACAAGCAGATGTCCGCGCCAGACCAGCGTGCGGTCTTTCATAGTGAACGTGCTCTCCGCTTCACCGCGCACCGAGCTGGTTTCCGGATGCGCATCATCCCCTTCATACGTGAGGCTCTCTGAGTCATCCTCTTTTCCCCAAGGAAACTCCGACGCATCTCTGCCCTTCCAGTGAACCGTAGTTTTCTGCCGCGCCTCATCGCGCTCCACCGTCCACTCGCCCGGCCACGGGAATCCTACAGTCTTGATATCATTCCGTTCTTCCATCGGCTGCGGAGCAGAGAATTCCGGAGCGGGCATTCCATGCACCGGGACAATCGGCAGCACAATCCGCGATCCTTCCGCTCCTCCAAGTTCCAGCGAAGTAGTCATCGCATATGGAGTCGGCAGGATCATCGGCCACAGAGCGTTCGAAATTGCCACGCGAATAGAATGGCCCTTGGGAAATACCCACGACGTGAGGTGCATCTCGATATTCAGCGGATACACCTTGCCCGGCTCAAGATCGCGCGGATCCGTCATCGAATCGCGCTGTGCCCCGTTCAATCCCGCACCGGTGATCTGTGTAACGGTTCCATCGGGAGCAACATCCGACAATCTTGCAAACCAGTCCGCCAATTTTGACGTCGCCGAAGCTCGCAACAACGCGCGCGGCCGCCCGATAATCGCCGTGTCCTGGTCAAGCGGAGCTGAGTCATAAACCAGACTGAACGCGTCGACGGGACGCACGTCGCTCAGCAATTCTCCCCACCAGAATCCGGCTTCCACGCCAATCGTAGGAACATATTTCAGTTGGTGAACTTCTTGCGGTGCCTCCGATGCCGCCAGGGTGTGATTGCCCTGTAGATAGAGCGTCGCATTCTTCGTCTCCGGAGGCGGCCACACATCTTCCCGCCGCCATTCTCCCGGCACGTTCTCCAGATTCGGATCCGGCGGATGCCAATGCTGCATATAAACGACGAGCCGTGGATCGTGCGTCACTCCGGTGTCGCGTCCCTTCAGCCAATAATCGAACCACCGCACCGCCTGATCGCGCCACTCGACGCGCGGGCCATAATCCGCATTGTTTGGATACGTGTGATTCCACGGACCAACGATCGCCTTGATCGGCGCCTTCGACTGCATCAGCATGTCCGGGACATTGTCGCGGTATCCATCCTGCAATCCGCCGATCAGAAAAGTAGGAATCGTGATCTCCTTCAGCGGCAGCACGCGATCACGCCAGAACGGCCCATCATGCTGATGTTTCAAATAAAGCAACGACCACGGAGGAGAATCGAATCGCGGCCCCAGCGTCTTCTCATCAAGCGAATAATCGGGCGCGCCAACCCAACCCTCGGCCATATCCATGTTCAGTTCGAATTCGTCGACATGCGCCATTCCGTCGATATAGTGCACATCGTCGTGAAATAATTCCGCGGTTGCATCGACCGCGAGAATCGCCTTCAAACCGGGCGCATGCCGCATCGCCATCTGCAGCGAATTGAATCCTCCCCACGAAATGCCGAACATGCCGACGTTTCCGTTGGACCACGGCTGATGCGCCAGCCACGCAATCACCTGCTCGGCATCCGCCTGCTCCTGCTCCGAATATTCGCGCTCCGGCGGAACACCTTGGCTCGCACCGAATCCGCGAATGTCAACGCGCGCCCCCACATATCCGCGCCGCGCGAAATAAGAATGTGTCGGATAGTCCTCGGCGGCCGTGCCGTCGTCTTTGCGATAAGGAAGATCTTCGAGCAGAGCAGGGAACTTCTCTCCCGGCTTGGCGCCATCGGGCATGTACAAAGTTGCCGCGAGCCGCACGCCGTCTTTCATGGGAATCCACGTTTTCTCCATGCGGACTCCGTAGGCAGGCGGCGAAGGGGGTTCAGTTGCGAATGTGGAGAATGGGAAAAGACAGAGGAGTGGGATGACCCAGAACGAGCGCGCCAACGAAATCTCCGAGAGAATTATTTTGACCCGGAGTCAATCTGTCGGACCCTGCTCCCGCCGCAGAGCGCGTAAATCGATTCCGAGTTGTTCCGCCTTCTTATACAGGTGACTGCGCTCCAGGCCAAGCGCTTTCGCTGCGAGACTCATGTTGTTGTGCGTGCGCTTCAGTTCTGCAAGAATGACATCTCGCTCGAACGATTGCACGCGATCCGCGAGTGGCCCGGCACTACCTGCGTTGACGGGCACTCCGCCGCTAGTTGAGTTCTTAGGCAACGCCATCTGCACCGTTGCCAAATCAACCTGACCCTCGGTTGCAAGCAGCATCAAGCGCTCGACCATGTTGCGTAATTCGCGGACATTTCCCGGCCACGTATGTGACTGCAGGACTTCCATCGCCTCGGGCGTAAACGGAACAGGCTTCCATCCGTTCTGAGAACAGACCTGCGCGGCGAAATGCTCGACCAGCGCAGGGATATCTTCTCGCCGCTCTCGCAATGGAGGAAGCATCAGCGGGAAAACGTAAATCCGGTGAAAGAGATCCTGCCGGAATTTCTCTTCGCGCACGCGTGCTTCCAAGTCGCGATGTGTCGCCACCAGCACGCGGACGTTGACGGCAATCGGCTTGTCTCCGCCGATCCGCTCGATCTCGCCCTCTTCCAGCACGCGCAGCAGTTTGGCCTGCATGTTCAGCGGCATGTCGCCGATCTCGTCCAGAAAAATCGTCCCCCCATCGGCCTGCTCGAATTTCCCGATGTGACGCCCTGAAGCACCCGTGAACGATCCTTTTTCATGTCCGAATAATTCCGACTCGATCAGCTCCGCGGGAACCGCCGCGCAATTCAGCGTGACAAACGGCCCACCTGCCCGTGAGCTTCGTTCGTGAATCGTTCTCGCCACCAATTCTTTTCCGGTACCCGTCTCGCCAAGAATGCAGACGCGCGATTCACTCGCCGCAACCCGCTCCAGTTGCGCCATTACGCGCCGCATCGCTTCGCCCTTCCAAACGATCTCGTGCTTGCCCAGTCGCTGACGCAGTTGCCGGTTCTCGCTCTCGAGGCGCTGCAACCTGAGGGCGTTCTCAACCGTGAGCAGCAGTTTGTCCGTGGAGATCGGCTTCTCGAGAAAATCCAGCGCCCCCAGGCGCGTCGCGCGAACGGCCATTTCGATGTGCGCCTGCCCCGACATCATCACCACCGGAGCCGTGACTCCCTGCTGCTTCATCTCCTCAAGCAGCACCAGGCCATCTTTGCCCGGCATCACAACGTCAGAAAGGATCAAATCGAAATTCTGCGCCTTTGCCAGGTCTAGCGCCCGGCCTGGATTGTCACACACCGTCGCCTCGTGTCCTGCAAGCCGGAATGCACGCGACAACGATGCCAGCGTGTTGGCCTCATCATCGACGATCAACAGATGCGCTTTGTGCGGCAACGTTCCTCCTTGCGTCCGCGGATTCTGTCGCGTTCCATTCCGAATTGTTCACAGCGCTTCGAATCGCCATATTGTTCGGCAGCTCAACCACGAATGTAGCGCCCCGGCCGGGTTCGCTCTGCACGGTAATCCTGCCGCCGTGATCGCTGACCACCGACTGCACAATCGCGAGCCCCAGTCCGGTACCGTGCTGCTTGCTCGTGTAATACGGAGTGAAAATCCGCTCGCACTCTTCGCGCGTCAGCCCCGTGCCCGTATCCGAAACCGCGATCATAATTCTCCCATCCTCGCGCCGTGTCCGCAGCGTCAGCGTTCCTCCACTTGGCATCGCATCCATTGCGTTGAGGACAAGATTCGAAATCGCCCGGTGCAGCAGTTCCGGATCGGCGCCAATCGGTTCAACGCTCGGATCGAGATCCAGCTTGCACGCGATCGCCGACCGCCCCGGAGCCTGCAATTGTGCCTGAAATAGTTGCGCAACCGCCGACACGATCTCATTCACCTGCACAGTTTGAATTTGCGGCTGCGGCATCTTCGAGAATTCGCTAAACCGTCCGATGATTCCCTTCAAGTTTGAAATCTCGGCGAGAAGCGTGTGCGAGCTTTCCTGGAAAATCTCATCGAATAGTTCCGGGCTCTGCGTCCGGGCGCGAATCAGATTCTCCACCGTCAGCTGCAGCGGAAACAGCGGATTCTTGAGTTCATGCGCCAGGCGCCGTGCCAGCTCGCGCCATGCCGCCACGCGCTCGGTCTGCACCAACCGCTCTTTTTGGGCGAGCAATTCCTTTGTCATACGGTTGAACGATTCGGCGAGCTGGGCAACCTCATCGTGCCCCGATACTTCCACGCTGGAATTCCAGTTTCCGGCCGCGACATCCTGCGCCGCAAATGCCAACTGTTCCACGGGACGAGTCACACGCGCCGCTGCCCAACTACTGAGCAGGATTGCAAGCACGATTCCCCCACCTCCCGCCAGCAAGGCAGCATCGCGGATGCGCCGCTTCAGCTCAACATACTGACGCCGCGAGTTTCCAATCAGCAAGATTGCCAGCAACGGCCGATCTTTTCCCAGTCCTTGCAGCGGGATCGCATGAAAGACTTCCTGATTCTCCTGATCCCCAGACCAATTCACGATCCCAGTCATCTCCTGATCGTAGCGGCGAACCGCATCGATTAAACTCGCCAGCTTCTCAGCAGGACGCGCAGAACCGGATCCGGCGTCCAGCAACCATTCCGGCGAGAAGTGATCCCCGCGATTCTGATAAAGCAGCGCCCTCATATCCGGAGGCAGATCGAGCGACGCCAGGAAATTCTTGTCGAGCCGCCGCCCGCCAATCACGTATACCGGATGATCTCCCGACCGAACTGCGCGAACCGCAAATAGTCCGAGCGCGGTCGAATCCTGCAGTTCTTCCAGCTTCAGGAACGCGCTTTGCTCCGTCAAACCCGCCAGGCTGTCAAATGCGCTGTCGGGATAGCCGAATTTCGCTGGCGACTGCGCCGAAGAGATAATGATTCCGTGCCCGTCCAGCAATTCCAGAAAGTCCAGTTGGTGGCTCTCAGCCAGGGTGCGCGCGAGATCGAAATATTCCGCGGAATCGGCCGGCGTGCCGCTCAGGGCCGTCGCCATGCGCGTCACTGCATCCGAAGCCGCAATCGATTCCACTCGCCGCGCGACGTCCTCGCCTCTTCGGTTGAACTCCCGCTGAAACTGCGCGACCAGAGCCGCTGTCCGCTCATTCTCCGTTTTCTCAAAAGCGTTGCGCGTTACTGCGAGCACAAGCAGTGCGACGGCGGCGACCGACAGAAAAACGGTGAGCGAGAAAACGGCGAGAAGTTTGCGGCGGAACGTCATTGCCGTACACTCTCCAGCCATGCGTCACCTAAATTCAAGCTTCCGTCAGCCCGCAAGCTCCAATTCTTCAACGTCGACGCAGAAGCATACGAAACCGGCAAATGAAACAGCGGAATAAGTCTTCGCGTCGCCAACACCGCGGCCTCAGCCGCATACAAATCTTCGATCGAACGTCCCTTGCTTGTCACCGCCGGCAATCCAGCCTCAGCAATCAGGTTTTGCAAAGCGATCCACGGATCGCTCGACGCCAGCGGAATCCGCACCAGTCGCAGGTCGGTAATCGTCGCCGAAGTCGGCTGCAGAGATAATCCCGCATCCCTCGCGTTCAGAGAAATCCGTTCTGCCAGCAATCGATTCAAAGGATCGGCGCTGTCATACCCAAGCTTCCAGTTCGGAATGACACGCCCAGCTCCACGCAACGACCTCGCCTTTGCCAAATCTGCGTTCGACGGGAACACGAATCCGAAGCCGCTCATCCACCCAGGCAGTATGCTCCCGGTAGCCTGCCCCGCGCCCTGCAGCAACACGTCGCGCATCGAGCCGCGTTCCAAGCTCCAACCGAGCGCCTCGCGCAGAGATTTGTCTTCGGGCGATGCCGCGTCTTGCGCGAACACGAGTGCCAACAATTCCATGGGTGCCGAACTCACCAGCACCTCTCCCTGTTGCGATACGCGCCGGGTTTGCTCAGGAGCCATCTCGATCAGATCCGCTTTTCCCAGTTGCAAAGCCGCCATCTGATCACGAAAACTCCTGCCGAGCTCAATCTCGATTCCATCGAGAAACGGGCGGCCGCGCCAACAATTCTCATCCGCTCCGAGCCTTAATTCTTTTCCCGGTTGCCAATCCACGATATGAAACGGGCCTGTGCCGCTCAATTTATCGGAATCTCTTTTCGCGACGGCATTTCTCGGTAACGCTAGCTCCGCCAGCAAATCATGTTCCGACGAATCACTCTCGATGATTACGGCACCGTGATCCGCAACAACATTCCACGACGGAGTCGCGAACCGTAACGACGCAGCCACGCTCTCCGCCGTGACCGGCGAGCCATCGTGAAACGAAATATTGGGCCGAATTCGAAACTGCCACCGCCGGTTTCCCCGTGCCTGCCATGATTCTGCCAGCAGTGGATTCACGCGTCCGGATTTATCGACCGTTACCAGCGTCTCAAAGATCATCGCAGCCAGGCTTCGACGCCCAAACGAATCCGATGTCGCGTGATCGGCCGGATCGAGCGACACCGGCGCCTCGCGAATAGACACGTGCAGCGTGCCTCCGTACTGAGGCCGAGTCTCTGCCGATGCCGCCAGCGCCGCAATCAGCAGGCTACTGGCTGCAAGACACCGCCACGCGATACGCTTCATAGCTGCCTGTTTCCATGTTCCTCGCCACCACTACTGCCGTGTCGCCCCGCGCCTCTGTCCATAAGGCCGAGATTGGGCCCGGAAAATCCAGCGGAGCGCTCACGGCCACGGGATCGCGATCCGGAAATTCGTACGCCCGCACCGAATCCGCACCCCCCTCGCCGGCACCATCGGTCAGGATCTGCCATCCCGCGCCGCAGGATGTCTTCACGCTCGTCACATCGCTGCCCCAGTTCAGCTTGCCGACGCGCTCCGGCCCTCCATCGAAAATGTGAACCTGCCCGTCCACACCCGCGAACAGCCACAGCAACGTTTTGTCATGCGGAAGGGCCGCTGCGGAATAAAACTTCGGCGGAACCACGTTATTAATTGCGGGCGTGATGGTTCCGTTGAAAAAGTTCCGAGCAGAAGAGAAGAATGCCTGCTCTTCAGGAACCCTTGCCGAACTCGCATTCGCCGATCCGGCACTCGGAAACACCGCACCCGCCCGGCTCAATCCTGCTGCAAGCAGCGGCCACGGATCGTCACTCTCGGTGCAACTCAAATTCAACGTCGCGCCCGCCGAGTGGCAGACGACTCCAGGAAGGTATGCCTCCAAATGATCTCTCGCCGAAACCAGCCGCCCCCGCAAATCCCGCGGCCATGGCCCGGTGTGGTCTAGTCCCGAAGTCTGCTCTGCCATCCACTTTCCGCCCTGCAATCGGTAAACAGAAATCTTTTCCGGATCGAGCACCGCAATCCGCGTGGGAGTCGCATTCTCCTCGAGCACCGCCACGTCGAGAATCTGAGTCGGCTGGCTCCATAGGACTATCTTGCGCAAACTCAACGGCACGGAATCCAGCGCAGACGTAGTTCCGGCGGGGCGGGGAATCGAGACCATCGCAACTGCCGTATCCTCTCCAGGCTTTGCGATTTGCGCCACCCACACATACGAGGTCAGATTTTCCGAGAGCGTGATCGTGACGCTCGCCGCTGCGTGTTCTGCATCGGCCCAATGCACGCCCATTGTCTCCAGCGTGCTACGCAACCCGTTCTCGACAATTTCGCTATCGCGTCTACCGATCGACGACCGGTTCTCAAACTGCAGAACAACCGGACCGCCGCTCGTCACTGCCGTAATCTTTCGCGCGAGCTGTTGCTCTGGGACACTCCAGTCGACCGCGGCAGCAGACGCCGCAAGTGTCGCGACCAACACGAGCACTAGAACGGAAACCCGCATGGCGCTGCAGGCTTGAAGCGCGTTACGCGGGGCGCCGCTAGCTGAGTTCGGAATGACGTTTGGGATACCCAAATTATAACCGTCCCGCACAGCGCTAAGTCATTTCGCTCTGTACTGTTTGGACACCACCTTACGCCTCGAACGGCCGCGCTACTGCTTCTGTTCCGTCTTTGCTGGAACTGCCTCGCGCGAGAAGAACAGCCGGAACACCTGCCCGAAAATCAGCTCTTCCGCGAGCAGCGCGATCGCCAGTGAGAAGACCATTCCCGCTACGACTGCCATGAATGTGATTGCCATCTGCATAAAATCCTCCTGAGATTTGTCCTTCGATCTGTGACGTTCTACTTACTGTCCGCCCGCCTGCGGCGTAGTCTGTGCTCCCGCGATCACGGTGTTATCCGGTTCTCCACCGAAAACTTGTGAGACCTGGGAATCGCGCTCGCCGTGAATCTCGACCGTGTCGCCTACCCGCAGCATCGTGAACAGATGCTCAATGTCGCGATTCCGCAGCCGTATGCAGCCATGCGAAGCCGCACGCCCAATCGACCGCGGAGCATTCGTTCCGTGAATCCCGTAGCCCTTCTGGCTCAAGCCAATCCAGCGCGTGCCGACCGGGTTGTCTTTGCCGCTGGGGATCACTGTTCCGGGGTGGTAGTAGGTGGGATTAGAGACGCGGTTCACGATGCGGAATTCGCCCGTCGGACTCGGACTGGCCGCTGCGCCCACCGCGACTTGAAAAACGGCGATGACTTCTCCGTTCTCCATCACCGCAAGTTTGCGGTCGACCAGGCTCACGATCGCGACCCGGCTTGGAGCTTCGTTTGGCGCGTTCTCGGCGCTCTGCGCCAACGCCGGCATGGCCAGCAACAACGTGATCGCCAGCATCTGGCTGTATCTTGTCCGGATCAGCTTCTGTCCGATTCCGCTCATCTCTGCCTCCCGTAGAAATCGCAACCGCTATTGGGAAAGCAGTAGGAGGACCAGAGGGTAAGTTAATGAAAATAAAGGTTGTTGAGTCGGAGCGAGGAGTGATTCATGTGGCCCGCACACCACGTGTGTGTCCACAAGCACACACATGGGCGCCACCTGTTATCGGAGTGGAAGGACCTTATATTCCGCACCGGAACACAACCAAAGCCAAAACCTGAGATGATCGATTGAATTTTTTCTTGGAAGCCTAACGCCCGGCCGCCGCCGTCTGGGGTAACGGCTTGTGGGGTTCTGTGGGTGCGGCCGGGCGATCCTATGACTAGAAGGCCTAGTTCAATTGTGACTATTTAAACCTCATTAGCATGCTATTTCTGTGACCGTGGTCACAGTTGCGAGTGATTGTGCTCATTCATAAACTCGCGACGCCCGCCCGCCCCTTTTCTCCAACTATCCTCAATCTTCCCGCGCACAATTCGCTGTGATCAAGATCACCGAACCTCCCGCCTGCACTTCATACACTCATAATCGAGCGAACTGAACGTGCTCATTCCATTTGCGGAGATCGATTCATCATGGCTTATGTAATCACTGATACGTGCATTAAAGATTCCCTCTGTGTCGAGGTCTGCCCAACCGACTGCATTCATCCCAAGCAGGATGAGCCCGGATTTGAAGCCGCCACCCAGATGTATGTAGATCCTGAGGGCTGCATCGATTGCGGCGCCTGCGTTCCCGCCTGCACTTCAGACTCGATCCACGCTCTGGAAGATGTCCCCGAAGAAAAGAAGGAGTTCATCGAGAAGAACGCCGCCTTCTATCAGAAGTAATCCCGCGAAAGATCGACCGCTCGGTCACGATCGCCGGGTGCCGGACACAAGGTCAACCAGCCTGTTCGGTGCCCGGCGACTGTTTTTCGCGCGTTGACTTGGCTGCGTCTCACCCGCTACAGTTCCGCTGCTATGAACGTTGTCAAGGCGACCCGCCATTTCGAAGATTGGCTGGGACATCGCACCGATCTCGTCAAGAAAGATCTCCAATTCAAACACGCTAGTATGAAGGAAGCTGTCTTCCCCTTCCTTCGCGCCACTTACTACCGCTGGGCGCAACGCTGGCCGGATGTCTGCCCCGATCTTGCCAAAGCGCCGCACGTCCTCGCCGTGGGAGATCTCCACGTCGAAAATTTCGGAACCTGGCGCGACATCGAAGGCCGCCTCATCTGGGGCGTCAATGACTTCGACGAGTCCTATCCCATGGCGTACACGAATGACCTCGTGCGCCTTGCCACTAGTGCTCACCTTGCCGCCGAAGCCGGGCACCTGCCGCTCAAACACAAAGACATTTGTGACTCGATTATTGAAAGCTATAGTGAGGCATTGAGCAGGGATGGTCTGGCCTTTGTTCTGGAAGAAAAAAATGAATGGCTGCGGAAGATCGCGGTAAGTGACCTTCGCGACCCAATCCACTTCTGGGCCAAGATGGATGCGCTCCCCACTCTCAAAGAAGACGTTCCCGTCAGCGCCCTCGATGCCATCGACCACCTTCTTCCCGCGCGCGACTTGAAATATCGCATCGCCCATCGAGTTGCGGGTCTCGGCAGTTTAGGTCACGCGCGCTACGTGGCGATTGCGGACTGGAATGGCGGGCGCGTCGCCCGCGAAGCGAAAGCCCTCGTCTCCTCGGCATGCTACTGGGCGAAAAGCCATGAGGGGCCCTCGGAAATCCTGTATCAGACGATTATCAATCGGGCCGTCCGCTGCCCCGATCCGTTCGTGCAACTGCGCGGCCGCTGGATCGTCCGCCGCCTAAGCCCGCACTGCTGCCGCATCGAACTCTCCACGCTCCAGGCTCAGGGCGAAGAACTGCGCTTGCTTCGCGCTATGGGATGGGAAACCGCGAACATCCATCTTGGAACGAAGAGTGCTCGCAAGGCGATCCTGTTTCACCTTCGAAAACAGAAGGCGAAGTGGCTGCATCAGGCTACCCTGCAGATGGCGGAGGCAGTCCGGGAAGATTGGAAGACCTGGAAAAAAGACGGCTACAAATAGGATTTGGAGTGCCGTCTCTACGCTGCCCCGCTTCGCGCCGGTGGCACTATCGCGGCAGAGCGCAGCGGAGCCAACGCAATTCCGCGATCTTGATCGTAGATCAGCGTCCACTGCGCCGCGCACTCATCGCAGAGCCAATAGTGCTCTACTAACCGTTGCTGCCTGCGCGCGCGCACAAATGGCGGCGCCATGGGTTCTCCCGGCTTCGAGAGCCTCTCGGTCTCCACCAGAAACAACTTACCCTCCCGCAGTCGCAGGAATGGCTTGCAACATTGCAAATTCGCACATCGGCTCAACATAAAATCCTGCTGTCATTTCAGGCCGCAGCTCGCCAGCCCCCAAGGGAAGGCCAAGCGGACTGGAGGGATCTGTATTTTTTCCCAGGCAATAGCAACTGGGAACGATTGCATTTCACTTGCCACGCCGCTCGGTTGATTCACGTTAAAAAGTGCATCCGCGATTTGCATCTCGGCTGGTGCAGTTGCGAAACGTTGCTGCCGACTATTCGTCAAACCATGCCGATAGCAAGTCACGTTCCCTTGTCGGCACTCTTCACGGCCAGATAACATCAGTCGTATGCCCAGCGCGCTCGTGTGTCCACCGAAATATTTCGATGTCGTCGATCAAAAAAATCCGTACATGACAAAGCTCGTTCCGGTGGACCGCGCGAAAGCCCGCAGCCAGTGGGAGAAATTCTGTAGCGTTTTGCAACAGAACGGTTGCGACATCGAAACCATCGATCCCATCGAAGGTCTCGAGGACATGGTCTTCGCCGCCAACCAAGTCTTCGTCGGCGAGAAAGCCGGATACGGGAAATTCGTGGTCCCGAGCCGGATGGTCTACCAATCCCGCCAGCGTGAAGTCCCGTATTTCACGGAGTGGTTCCGCGCCCGCGACTACCGCGTCATCGATCTCGAGTTTGGCGACGACTACCTCGAAGGGCACGGCGATCTCATCTGGCATCCCGATGGATCCCGAGTTTACGGCGGCTATGGATTTCGCAGCACCCGCGGCGGCATCGACAAATTCTCCATGGCCGTTTCGCAGATGAGCATCCCTGTTTTGCCTCTGGAACTCACCGATCCCTACTGCTACCACCTCGACACCAGCCTCTGCCCTCTGAACAACGAAGCCGCCCTGGTTTTCGTCGGCGCCTTTTCCGCCGAATCGCTTGCCGCCCTGCACAAGTGCTGGAAGCGTCTTCACCTCCTCGACGCGGAAGAGGCTCACCAGTTCATGGGCAACGGCATCGTCCTGAACAATCACTACATCACGTCGCACATCTCGCCGCAGATAGAGGCCAACCTTCGCGAAGAGGGCCTGACACCTGTTCTCGTCGATACCTCCGAATTCGAAAAAGCCGGCGGAAGCTGCTTCTGCATGAAGACCTTCCTGCCGTAATATCGTTCAGAAGGAAAGCGCGTTCACTGTCATCCCGACCGGAGCATGCCACCCGAAGGGGATGTCATGCGGAGTGGAGGGACCCTTTGTTCGAAGCCATTGCCTGATCTCGCTTGACTGCACTGCACATCTCGATGCCGGACGCGAAATCAATCCCCCTCACCCGCATAGCGCGTTTTCCCGGCGTCCGTGCTCTGGCATGGTCCGGGGACGTTCTTTACGCCTCCCGGGGATACGAGCTTCTCCGTGCCCGCATCACCGATCCCGCCGGCAGTCTGGCCTGGGCGCCCGTAGCTCGTTTCCGTCCAGACTGGAAGCGCCGCCTATCCGTCGCGAATCGCCTCAGCGCACGTCTTCTCCGCGACGGATTTCACGCACTGGCCATCTCCGAGTCCGGAGCGCTCGTTGCCGCCATCCCCGGTGCCATCGTTACATCCGTTCCCGGCGAATTCGAGTTCCGCGTAACCCACAGTCTTACCCGCGGCACGCGCCCTCTCCACATCACCTCTGTTCCCGATGGGACGATCTATTGGGGAGAATATTTCGACAACGCCTCGCGCGATGAAGTCCACATCTACGCCTCCATCGATGCCGGCGTCACGTGGCACATCGCATACACGTTCCCGAAAGGCTCCATCCGCCACGTCCACAACATCGTCCATGACCCGTGGAAGAACTGCCTATGGATCCTCACCGGCGACTACCGCGACGAATGCCGCGTTCTTCGCGCGACGTGCGATCTCCGCCAAATTGAAACCGTCCTTCAAGGCAAACAACAAGCCCGCGCCGTCGCGGCCATTCCCACTGAGGATGGGCTGTACTTTTCTTCCGATACTCCTCTCGAGTCCAATTTCATCTACCGCCTCGATCGCGCGGGACGCATCTCTCAACTTGCCGCCATCAGCAGTTCCTCAATCTACGGCTGCCGCGTCGGACCGCACCTATTCTTCTCGACTATGGTGGAACCCAGCGAAGTGAATCGCGACCGCAACGTCCGCATCTACGGCGGCGAGATCTCAGGAAATTGGCAATCTCTGCTGTCCTGGCCCAAAGACCGCTGGCCCATGGGACTCTTCCAATACGGCAACGCCTTCCTTCCCGACGGCAACAACACAACGCCGTATCTGGCCGTAACCACCATTGCAGTCGAAAAGGATGACAGCACAACATCGCTCTACAAAATTGCTTAATCGTCCACCCCAAGTGTTGTCATCCTGCGCCGCAGCCTTTAGCGGCGCAAAGCCTGCCCTGAGGTGAAGCCGAAGGGATCTATGCATTCTGCCCGCAGCGCCCCTGCTGCCGCCCGAATTCATTCCTTCGTGTAACTTCGTGCCCTTTGTGGTTAGTTCTTTCATCTGCCGTAATATGAATGCTTGCCTCACCTCAACTACTACCGCCGCATCTTCAGCGCCTACCTCCTCGGAGGCAAGAGCCACCTCACGTTCTGGCACGAAACGCCCACAGACAATCCCAACGCCACTCCCACCGAACTCGGCGAATACTACATGCCCTTCACCGAGAAGGCGGACTATGCAGGCGCCTACGATCCGGCCGGTATCCCCCAACTCGACTATCACGGACACATCGGTCTTCAGTACAACCCAATCGCCATCGCTCAATATGGACTAGGCAACTACAATCTCTGGAAGCGCACCAACGACCCCGAGCGCCGCCGCAAATTTTTCCTGATCGCTGACTGGCTGGTTTCGCATCTCCAGCCCAACCCGCAAGGACTCCTCGTCTGGAATCATCACTTCAACTGGGAATACCGCGACACGTTGAAAGCGCCTTGGTACTCAGCCCTCGCGCAGGGACAAGGCATCTCCGCCCTCGTTCGCGCTCACAAAGAGTCGGGAGACGTGCGCTATCTCGATGCCGCCTACCAAGCCTTCGCCGCCTTCGAGCATCCGATCGACCGCGGAGGTGTCGCTTTTACCGGCGAGTCCGGCGATCTCTGGTTCGAGGAATACATCGTCCGCCCCCCCACTCACATCCTCAACGGCTTCATCTGGGCCCTTTGGGGCATTTACGATTATTTCCTCGCGACGCGGGACGCTTCCGCGCATCAGCTTTTCTCCGGCGGTGTCCGCACCCTTCTGCATAATCTTGGGCGATACGATCTGGGATTCTGGTCGCTCTACGAGCAATCCGGCACGCGCCTGCCCATGGTCGCCAGCCGTTTCTATCACCACCTGCACATCGTGCAACTCCGAGTGATGCATCGCCTTACAGGTGAAGCGCTCTTCGCCAAATTCGCCGAACGCTGGCAAGACTACACCCACAGCCGCACCAACCGTCTTCGGGCCCTCGCTTATAAAGCCGTGTTCAAACTCTGCTACTACTAAAAAGAATCGTGTAGGGACAGCCGCCTCGGCTGTCCAGCGGCGCAGAATTACCGCGCCGCAGTTTCTTGGACTGTCATCTCGCCCCACTGTCATCTCGACCGGAGCAATGCTTTCCGCGAAGCGGAAGGCATTGCGGAGTGGAGAGACCTTTTGTTCCGCAGCTATGCGCTGAAACCTCCGCCGGGACACAATTCTGTTAGCCTCTACTGTCGCGTGAAAATTCTCTACCTCTCCCAATACTTCCCCCCCGAGATGGGCGCCCCCGCCGCCCGCGCCTCCGAACTCGCCCGCCACTGGGCCCGTGCCGGACACCAAGTCTCCGTTCTTACTGGATTCCCCAACCATCCCACCGGCGTCGTGCCGCCCGAATGGCGCAGCCGTCTCCGCCGCCTGACATTTCGGGAAAATATCG
>DATEJO010000296.1:0-16694 GCA_035277905.1 Candidatus Sulfotelmatobacter sp. | reverse complement strand
GATGATCCCCCGGCACCAGCGATTCGATCGTCACCAGTTCCATCTCCTGCTGCGGCACCTCTGGCTCTTTCAACATGCCTCATAAATACACAAAGCTCCCGTGGAAAACGAGAGCTTTGTCGGTACTTTGTCAGCAGTCTGGGCCGGCCTTTCGGCCGGCCCAATGCAAACTGCAAGGTTGAGATTAGAACACGATCTTCGCGCTCAGCTGCATGACACGCGGAGATGAGTCAAATCCCAGGAAGTTGCCATACGGACTCGTCGGCGTTCCCTGCATGCTGCCAATGGTTCCGTAGCTGGGATCCGGAATCGGAGCAGCGCCTGTATACGTGCTGCCGTAGGTAGCGTTTGGAAGACCGAAGTTCGGGTGATTGAAAGCATTGAACGCCTGTGCGCCAATCGCGAAGTTGAACCGCTCCCCGATCTTGAAATTCTTGAAGAGGTTCAGGTCCATATCGAAGTAGTGAGGTCCGCGATACTGATTGCGGCGCTCAATCGGATATGGCTCGCCAAACCAAGTCGGGCTGTTGGCATCCAGAATTGCCGATGGAGCAAGGCATTGCGCCACCGGGTAAACGGTCGCATCAAACGTCGCGTTTGTTTTGCTGCAGCCGGTGGGTTGCGCGTTGCCAATGATCGTAGCCGGAATCGTATCCCCGCCGTAGTTAACGGTTCCAGTGAGGTTGCCGTCAGCAATTGTGTACGGCAATCCAGTTCGCCAGAACATCTTTCCAGAGAACTGCCAGCCTTCCGTTACCCATTTTAGAGCGCCGGTCTTATGGAATTCCGGGTTCACGACGAAGTCGGCATTGACGAGGTGACGGACGTCGTAATCCGAGTTTCCATAGTTGTCAGTTCTTAAGCTCGTCGGATAGATCTGCCCAAGAATTGTATTCGTACCTTCGAACCCATACTGGAACAGTCCACCGTTCGAGCTTTCGTCTATATTGTGCGACCAGGTGTAGTTCAGGTGGCCGGCGATCCAATGGTTGAACTGTCTCGCAAGACTAAAAGTAAGGCCGTTGTAGTTCGAAACTGCTCCCTGCTTGTATTCCGTGACGTTCGAATAGTCGTAGGCCGCGGGCGCAGTCGGGATAGTTCCTTCATACAACCCGTAAATATCATAGGCGTTGGGCCACGCATTGGAGTAACTGATGCGCGCGCCATGGTTGCCTACGTAGTTGACGATAAACACAGTGTTACGGTCGAGTTGCTGCTGGACCGACAGGTTCCATTCCTGCCATTCTGGAGCGTGGATCGTGCCGATAATCCCGTTACCCGCCGGGGGCGCGAACACTACACCTGCCGGCAGCGACCCTTGGATCTGGCTGTAGCTCTCAGTTATGTTGAAAGCCGCAGCCGACGCAGCCCAGGTGGCGGGGGCGCCGTTCGGATCGAAAGGCAGAACGCCCGCCGTAACGGGACTGCTGCGGACCCGCAACATGACCGAGACCGGAGGCTGCCCTCCGAAGCCTAGAATGTTGTCCACCATGCCGACGGCCGGGTTGTCATAGAACTGGCCGATACCTCCGCTTACGACTGTTTTTCCGGTCCCGAGGACATCCCAACTGAAGCCCAACCGTGGCGACCAGACGATCGAGTCAACCCCAGGATAGCCATTGTGTTGCCCATAGTTTAGATCGGAGCTATACGGTACATCCAGCGACCCGCCGGTGCCACCCGATGCAATCTCTGCTTTGACGGACGCGGAGTTCGCGAACGGGCCAAACAGGTTCGAGAAGCAGTTGTTCTGGCAAACAGGGTTGGAATTGTGTTCCAGACGCAATGCCAAGGTTAGCTTCAGATTGTGTGTGGCTTTCCACTCGTCCTGAGCGTACGCGCCGAGTCCCCAGAAGGCGATTGGGTTGTTGTTATTGGGAATGTATGCCTTGCGGTACTGAAACGCCTCGCCTTGGGCGAACTGCTGCAAGGTCGTCGCTCCGTACCCCCAATAAACCAAGGGTGAGTTGAAGAAGAAATTGTGGTCGCTCACGTCGTAGCGGCGGAAGTTCTCGCCGAACTTTAGCGTGTGATTCCCGCGCGTCCACGAGAAATCGTCGATGAACTGATACTGGGTGATGTTGCGGCCCTGCGGGAAACTGGCAGCCGCGGCGTTCGGACTGGTGAAGTTGTACGGGTCGAGGCTGGCGAATGCCTGCCCATAGTTGAATGTGGATGCCGCCGTCGCGGACGAGAAGATCGCTACATAGTGGCTGAGCGTCGCCGTGAACTGGTTTGTCTTGGTCTGTCCAAAAACGTGAGTCTCTGATGCCTGCGCATCCCAGGAAGGCTGGTTTGAGTTAGCGTCAAACAGGGCGTTGATCGGATCGATCGAAGTCGGCTGCAGCCCGTGATCGAGCTTGTAGCGGCCAAAGAGGTTGTCATTGTTGCCCAGCTTCTGGTCCACACGGACACCGAGAATGTACTCGTGGGCAAGAGCTTTCGGCGTAATGATGTACTGTACTCCGCAAGGATCCGTTCCAGCATTAAAGCCTGGAAGGACCAAGGTTGAGCAGTCCCCTAGGTTAGTGGGGATTGGACTTGCGGTGTTATATCCAGGAGCATTCTGCCAGAAACTCATCAACTTGTTATAGTCAGGGCTCTCAGCCGGATGCATAGCGGCCACCTGTGCCTCAGCGGCATTGATGAACTGCGTTGACGGAGCCGTGACTGAGTCTACGTTTGGCAGCAAGAATCGTGTGCCTTCAAAATCCACAAAGAAGAAGGTGTGATTCTTGATGATCGGGCCGCCGAACGAGGTGGCCCACTGGTTCGCATTGGCGAATGCAGGTTGGTTGGCAGGTTGTGTCGGGTCAACAAAATTATGGACGTACTCTTGGGATTCTTTATTGATCCAATTATTGGCATTCAGCAAACGTCCGTTCCACCAGTACAAGGCGTTGCCGTGGAATTGGTTCGTGCCGGACTTCGTCACATACGTAACCTGCGCGCCGGCGAGCTGTCCGTACTGACCGCCGTAGGGGTTCGTAATGACTGTCGCCTCGCTGATTTCGTTCTGTCCAAGCGTGAGGTTCGTTGCACCCGAGTTGTTGATGTTGAAGTACGGGTCCATGTCGTTCTCGCCGTTGACCGTGAACAAGTTCGACGTGGCCGGTAGACCGTTGACTGTAAAATTTCCGTAGCCGCCGGTTCCGTTCACGACGGCGCCAGGAGCTGTATCGGCGATGTTAGTGATGTCGCCGCCTGCGCTTGGCAGCTGCGCGACCTGCTGTTCGGTGTAAGCCGTGTTCGTGCTTGGCTCGGTATTGATTAGAGGAGCCGTTCCGGAGACTTCAACCGTCTCCGTGCCCTTCGCGACGGACAATTGAAGGTCAATCTTCGAAGTCTGCCCCACTTGCACCTGCAGAGTCTGCGCAACCTCCGCGAATCCGCCCTGCTTCACCGTAACCATATAGCGGCCGGGCTTCAATAGGCCGAAGTTATACCCACCGCTTGCATTGGTGGTCGTGGTCGCGGTCATGCCCGTATCCAGACTCTTCAAATTCACCGTCGCATTAGGAACGACGGCATTACTGGGATCAGTCACCGTCCCGTTAATATTCCCCGTGGTCAGCGACTGACCAAACAGGGGGGCTGTCGCCAGCGACAGCGTCAACAGCGCAACTAGAACGATAGGAAAACGTTCAAAACGCATTTCCTTGCCTCCTTAGAATTTTCGTCGATCATGAACCGGATCAAGCGCCTCGGCCGGTGCCTGGGATTAACGGCGCGATCCGATTGGCCTTGCAAACCCGTTGACCACTTCAGAACTAATCTTGTGAAAGCTGGGATTTGAGAAACTCGACTGCTGAACCCCGCCCGTCTCCGCGGGCTTAATTTTTCCTTCTAGTCAATCCAAGGACAACACTCAACGATTCGAGAACACAGTGACAATGCAACTATCCGTCCAAACATGGCCGGATACAACTTCACTGTTTTCAAACGTTTAGTTGCGATGATTTGTCCGGCGGTACGAAAATCAATAGAAATGCAGTTGAGGATATATGGCTTTTGGTAGGACTGCGCAATCGTTATTTCCGCGAGCTAACGCCTCTTTCGGCTTGGTCTCTGCGGGACTTCCCCCGGCGCCAGCACCCGCCGCACGATAGGCGTGTTCAGCTTGTACTTGCGCTCGCTCACGTTGCCAGCATCGTCTTTGACTCGCAGGATGAACACCGGCAGCGTCCCTTCCTTGTCGAAGTTCTCGCTTGTGACGGTCACCGGCAGCACGCCATCGAGCCCGTGCTCGCGATAAGCGGTCTCATACCGATGCTTGCGGACGTTCCACGTGAAGACGCGGACCTGGTCGTAGTCAAACGGCAGGCCATCATGATTCTGGGTCAGGAGGCACAGATATTGGGGGACCTTCTTATCGCCGTCCTGCACTTCATCCAGCTTGAAGAAGGCGACGAAGCGCTGCCCCTCGGCGTACTGGGCGATGTCCAGTGGCACGTCCACATCCACCATGCGGGCTAGCACCCAGCCCGCCCGGCCCTGGTCGTCCCGGACCAGCCACCAGTCTTCGAGCACCGGCCCAGCTTCGGCTTTCACCAGCTTCCCACCCACAAGCTTCGTCACGGGAGCGGCTGCCCCAGGCTTTTCCGCCGTCGCGCGCTCCAGGATCGAGACCTTCGCTCCTGAGCTCAGCTGGTAAAGATGTTCCGTCTCGCGTCCGGGCGTAACGTGCAGATTCGTATCGTTGCGCAGCACACCCGGCGCCTGCACCGGATCATTCTTATGGTCCTGCGTGAGCTTCTGCAGCTGGTCGAACGTTTTCTGGTCGACCAGATACCTCTGCTCGACCCAGCCCTCGAGTCCGCCTGAGGTGCGAACTTTCGCGAATCGCCGGTCGCGGTCGACGATCTCGACGCGCTCGCCGTTTTTCACGTACCCGACTTTGTTATAGATCGCCGCTACCTGGTCGCGCAGCGCGGCTTGCGGAGCCGAGACGTACGCAACTTCGAGAACGCGGTGGCGTCCTCGGCCGCAACCGGCGAGTACCAACAGACCGGCCAAGGTTAGCGTCACGCATCCAAAGCCGACACGGGATGTGCCTAACACCTTCAGCATGAACAGGAGAACCCTCTACTATAGCGCGTTGCGCGTGCCTCTCGTGGCACCTGACGTTTACGTCTTGTGCACATCGCTCGAGTTCTCGCCAGCAGCTCTCGATGATTACGAACGTCGTAGTATGGTGTCTATCTGCCGGGTTATAACTACTGTTCAGTCGGGGAGCACCTTTGCTTAGATCGACCATCCTCAGCACACGGACGGATTCCTTCCAATGACCACCAACTCGGCTGTGGAATTCCTCGTGCTGCTTCTGGTGGCGGCATCCGCGATCGCAGTTCTTTCGAAGTATCTGCGAATTCCCTACACTGCAGCGCTAGTAGTCGGCGGAATTCTGCTCGGGCTGGCGCAGGTCCCTTACATTTCTCCAATCGCTCCCGGCCAGCGCCCGCACTGGCTCACGCCCGACATCATTCTGCTCATCTTCCTTCCTGGTCTCGTTTTTGAAGGCAGCGTCAAGCTCAACATTCGCGAACTCGCGCGCGACTCAGCGCCATTACTCATTCTCGCGAACATCGGAGTTGTCCTCGCTGCGGCCGTTACCGGATCCCTCGTCTACTGGACCATCGGCCTGCCGATCCTGACCGCACTGTTGTTCGGCGCCATTATCTCGGCAACCGATCCAATTTCTGTCCTCGCCATCTTTCGCGATCTGAACATGAATCGCCGTCTCTCTGCGCTGGTCGAAGGAGAGAGCTTGTTGAATGACGGCACGGCCGCAGCGCTCTTCCAAATCATGCTGGCTGCTGTCATCGGAGGCCATCTCAGCTTCGCCAAAGGCGCCGGCATGTTTCTTTTCGAGGTCGTAGGCGGAGCCGTTCTTGGATTCGCCTGCGGATACGTCGCCAGCCGCATTACCGAAGCTCTTGACGCCCCCGAAGTGGAAATTACTTTGACCACGGTCGTCGCCTACGGCTCGTACATGGCCGCATATCATTTGCATCTTTCCGCGATTATCGCAACGGCCATAGCAGGCCTGACCGTCGGCAATGTCGGCGTAAAGCGCGGCATGAGCGACCGCACCCGCGCCGCGCTCGTCTCCTTTTGGGAGTACTTCGCATTCGTGATGAACTCCCTGATCTTCCTGCTGATCGGCCTTGAGGTTCGCATCAGTGCCCTCGCACAATCCTGGCGGTACCTGCTCGTCGCGGTGGGGGCCGTTCTGGCAGGACGCGCGGTCTCGATCTACCTGCTCGTTCCCGCAAGCAATCTCATCGCTGAAAAAATTCCCCTTCGCTGGCAGCACGTGATGGTCTGGGGCGGACTTCGCGGCGGCCTGGCACTGGCATTGGCTCTGAGCCTCGATCAATCCTTCCCAAATCGCAATCAGGTTCTCAATCTCACCTTTGGCGTGGTGGTTTTCTCCATTCTGGTCCAGGGGCTCACTATGAAGCCGCTGCTGGAACTCACGGGACTGGCAAGCGAGAAGCCCGAAGCCGAATCTGCGGCGAAATCGTGACGGTTCGTCACTGACATCTCCATTCACATCAGTTACCATAGAACCAGCCCTCTGGAATCTGTCGTTTGCAGCCCTCAGGCCGCCATACTGAAGCTTCCAGCGTCTAAGTACGTAGTGGGGACGAATACAAGGAAATGCCTGACAGGATTATGAATAAGATCTTTGCCCGCTTGTTTGCCGTTTTATCGCTGACATTGCTGTTTGCCGTGACCGCGCCGCCGGCAACGTCCCAGGAAACGCCGGAGTCGGTGCTGCGTCCACCCAAAGGATCGCAGGTGGCCATTGTCGTCTTCGAGGACCTCGAGTGCCCCATGTGCCGCCGCACCGCGCCCCTGGTCGAGGAAGCATCGAAGACCTACAAGATTCCTCTCATCCGTCACGATTTCCCGCTGCCCATGCACCCCTGGTCCTATCAGGCGGCCGTCATGGCGCGCTACTTCGACTCGCATTCGAAGGCTGTGGGAAACGAGTTTCGCGATTATATTTTCCAGAATCAGCTTGAGATCGACGCTCAGAATCTGCGCGGATACGCCGAGAAATTCGCCGCCGCACACAAAGTTGATTTTCCCTTTGTGGTCGATCCCAACGGCAAGTTCGCCGCTGAAGTAAACGCAGACCGCGACATCGGCAAAGCCATAAAACTCGACCACACGCCTACGGTCTATATCGTCAGCAACCGCAACCCCAGCCGGCCCTATGTGGAAGTGAAAGACAACAACCAACTCTACTCGACAATCGATGCAATGATGAAAGAGTAGAAGGGTTCAGTAGCTCGGCGACGCGGGTATTTTATTCAACAATCAACAATCAAAATTCAACAATCATCCCGGGACGCCCGTGTAGTGCACGTTCGCATGCACATCCTCGTGATCTTCCACCGACTCGAGATGTGTAATCACTTCGGCGGGAATCTTTAGCTCCACCGGCAAACGTTCCTCCAGGGCTGTCGCCAGCCGGTGCGCCTCTCCCACAACGGTCTCGTGCGGAAACAGCAGATGCACTTCGATCAGCTGCCGGTACCCCGTGGTCCGATAGCGCACTCCGTGATAATGCACGCCCAGTTCGCTGCAGATCGCGTCCAGCTTTTCGCGAATCTGCTTCCCCGTGTCCGGATCGGAATAGTCCAGCAATCCCACCGCTGACCGCCACGCCAGCCTCCCTCCGGACCACAGAATATTCACCGCCACCGCGATCGCGACCAGCGGATCGAACGGCTTCCATCCGGTCAGCATCACCAGGCCGAGCCCGCCGACGACTCCAAAGCTGGTGAAGCAATCCGTCAGCACATGCTTGCCGTCGGCTTCGAGAATCAGCGAATGGCTGCGCTTTCCCACCCGCAGCAGATACCATCCGAGCCACGCATTCAACAGGCCGGCCGCCAGCAGCAGCAGTGTGCCCGAGCCGAGATTTTCCAGCGGCAATCCGGCCAGCCATTTTTCAATCGCTTCAATCAGGATCCAGATCGCCGCGACGATGATCATTGCGCCTTCGAACCCGGCGGAGAAAAACGTGATCCGCTCATATCCATAGAGAAATGTCGGAGCCGCCGGCTTCGTGCTCAACCGCAGGCTGAATGCCGCAAATGCAACCGCAATCACGTGGACGACCGACTCGGCAAAATCCGACAAGATGGCTGCCGATCCCGTCATGTAATACGCCGTCGTTTTGCCTAGCAGCATCAACACGCCCACCGCCAGCGAAAGGCGCATCGCGAATCGTGCCGCGCGCAATTCCTCCTGATCGCGTACACCGCTGCTCACAACCGTAGCCGGGTTCTCGGACATTTCTGGCATGGGATTCGCAGGATGCGCCTATCGTCACACGAATAACAGGAGACGAATGTGATTCGGATCACACCATCGCAGAAGTGGCCCGCAACCCGTTCTGGCCAGGATTGTCAATGTGTTGTCACGGCTCGTGAGCCCTCGAACTCCCGTAAACCCGCATCCCCGCGGAGGGCATCTATAAGCGCGAGGTTAGAACATGCGGGTTATCCGGCTGACCGTCGCGTCGATTTTTGCCCTGGTATGCATGTTGGGAACGGCGAACGCCCAGTGGACGCACGTCGACATTAGCGCTGGCGGAGGATTCACTGCTCCCGAAGGACGCGCCGGAAACGATCTCAACATGGGATGGAACGTCGACTTCCGCGGCGGCTACAAGCCCTCGCCGCATCTTGCCCTCGACCTCGATTTCAACTACAACCACTGGGGCCTGAACAACGCGGCGCTCGGCCGTTATGGTGAGCCCGGAGGCTACACTGACATCTGGTCGGTGAGCTTCACGCCTATGTTCAGCGGCAGCCCGCACTGGCATCTCTCGCCTTATGCCTTCGGCGGACCCGGCATCTATTACAGAAATCTTTCGCTCACGCAGCCGGCGCTGGTAAATACGTTTATCTGCGATCCATTTTTTGGATTCTGTTATCCCGCGACCGTGGGAGTCAATCAGGTGGTCGCGTCAGCCACGACTTACAAGATGGGATTCAACGGCGGGCTTGGCGTCGAGGCCCGGCTCGGCCAGAGCCACGCCAAGATTTTCGGAGAGGCCCGCTACTCTCGCATGTTCACCACGCACGGCACCGACATCACGTTCGTTCCAGTGACCTTCGGACTCCGCTGGTAGTTCCTCCTGCCTCTCACGCGGTCGGCTGTGTCCTGCAACCGGCCGCGTGAGTTTCTTGAAAGGGGCGCCCCGCACCAAGCGACAACCGTGAGTCCATAGTGAAAAAATCACCGCCTGGGCGTTCGGGTTTCGTAACAGTCGCTGACCCTCGTACGGCAGACCTCATGGAGTGTTCTAGGATTCCTTCCACCATCTTCGTCTCTGGAACACTCTCAAGGAGGAGTCTCATGCCAAGGAACGCGATCCTCACGCTCACGCTTCTCACAGCCATAGCATGCCTGGTGATCTACTCAATCGATTCCGCCCCAGTAGCCCTCGCCAAATCACGGGCGAACCAACAAGATGCCCTTGCACCGCCGCCACTGCCGACACCTCCAGCCACCTGGACGGTAACATCAACCGGAGCCACCGGTGCAGTCAAAGCCGCTGGGGGATCTGGAGTACAGCACGTCGCGACCTGCGTAGCTGCCACCTTCTTCGTGACTCCCTCATCCTCGAGCGCAGAAGGCAACACTGTAACCCTCCTTGACGGCAGCTGCACGTCAGGCACGGCGCTTCTAAGATGGGAGGGGTATGCAGCTCCTGGAACGACCTTCAGCATCAATCAATGTGACCTGAACGTCGTGGGCACAGCCAACAACGCGATGAGCCTCTGCTGGCTGGGAACACAGCCGAACGCCGGCCAAACCGTCAGTCTGGTGGGATACGACGCCAACTAGTCCCCCATCCACCCAGACTTTCCATCTTTCCGGTTACGCTCAATATGAGCGTAACCGGGATCACTTTCGGATGTCCGCACTGCTAATTAGACCAATTTCCTGCTTTGAAGCTGTTGCGAGAATACATCTGGCGATGCCTCACCCGCAGGCTGGACCCGCATTAGCCTATTGTCCGGTAACGTTCAACGTGGCGCTCACCTGAGTCGTTCCGGTGTATCCAGCGTAAGTTACAACGATAGTGAACGATTGGGTTGTACCAGCCGGAACAAGTGTCGTCGCGGGCTCACAGTCCTGCGTACCATCACCTGCAAGGCCCAGTTGATATCCGCAAGGCAATCCGGTGCTGACAACCGAGCCATTCTGATACGGCGTCAATGTCACCAGAGAAGAAATATCCGTACCCGCCGAGGTTATGTGGTACTGCTGGTAGGCCGTACCCGTCGCATTGAGCGACGAAGTCGCCGGCATAATCGTCATCGTCGTGACTTCCTGCGCCACGGTCGCCGTAGCCGTTCCGCTCACGCCTTCCGATGATGCAGTCACTGTGACTGTTCCCGCAGCCACACCTTTCAAGATACCAGTGTTCGGATCGAGGGTCGCGACCGTGCCGCCGTTGCTCGCTCCCGACAAACTCCACACCAGGTTCGACGTGATCTGCGACCGGTTCCCGTCCGTATCCGTACCCCAAGCCGTCAGGTTCTGCTGAAATCCAATCGCCACGGCCGGACTGGGCGGCTGAATCTGAATGGACTGCCACGTCGGATTCACGAAAAATCCGCGGCAGCTGATTGCCAGAGCCAAGGTCGTTAGCGCGGCGAATGCGCCGATCAGTCGGAGCTTCTGCTTCTTCGAGGACATGGTTCTATCACACTCCTTGGGCGCGCCCGCTCAGGTGCTCTCGGTCCTGAATTGATTCGTAAGTAAAAATTGTAGCAGAGAAAAATCAGCCCGGCGCACCCGCTGGTACCCGGTTCTACTGCGCGGAACCATCCCTGCCACTCGCCAGACAGTCCGCCTCTCCTCAAGAACGTTCCACCTCAAAAAGCTTGCAAGAAACTACCCGGCGGGGGGATTTCCACCACGGAGACACGGAGCCACGGAGAAGCCAAAGAAGAAAAAGCCCCGGAACTCGCCAACGAGCCCTGGCGATCTTCCGGGGGTTAAGACTACTCGTATCCAACGAAGAGTTCGGCCTGTAAGCCTCCTCCGTGCCTCAGTGCCTCCGTGCCTCCGTGGTGAGAGCTCCCCTACCGCCGCCGCTCTTCCTTCGGAGGCGGCCCCTGATGCCTCGGAGCCGGAGCCGGTCTCGACTCCCTCTGCGAGTTCTGCCGTGGCTGGCTCTCGCGAACGTTGTTCTGCGGACGATTCTCATTCGAACGCATGTTGTTCTGCGGACGGCTCTCGTTCGAACGCATGTTGTTCTGCGGGCGCGATTCATTCGGACGGCTGTCATTGAATCGGCCTTCATTGCCCCGCACATTGTTGTTGTTCCGCTCGTTCGACATTGACTTGTTATTGCCATTCGGCGGATTGAATGACCGGAACTGATCATTCGACCGGTTCTCATTCCGTCCCGCGTTGTTGTTGCTGCTCCGATCATTCCCCATTGAGTTGTTATTGCGGTTCGGAGGCGTAAACGACCGATATCCGTCGTTCGAACGGTTCTCATTCCGCCCCGCATTGTTGTTCCGCTCGTTCGCTGTCGAGTTGTTATTCCGGTTGGGCTGCGAGAACGACCGGAATCCGTCATTCGACCGGACCTCGTTGCTCCGATTCGGCGTGTTCACGCGCGCCTCCCGCGGAGACATTGCCGGAGGATGATATTCGCCGCCCGCATTCCTGGCCGCAACCACCGAGTGCCGGCTGAAATCGCCCGCACGAGAGGTCGCCGCGATAGCCGGGCGACCATGGTTCTCGGACGCAAAATTCGAGCGATCGCGCATCGCCATGTTCCTGTGCTCGACCTGTGCCTGCAGCGGCTCCATATGGTGCTCTCGTCCGTACTCTTCTTCTCTTGCCGTCGGACGCGCCATCACGCCCCCACGTCCGCCATTGAACGCGACATGGTTTTCGTTCACGATCACTGTCCGGTTGTAGACGTTCGTCACGTTCGTGACGCTAACATTGGTGACGTAGCGGTTGTAGTAGAACGAGTTGCCGCGCCATTCGCCGCCGGCGAATCCCACCCCGCCGTATCCAAACCCGTAATTAATGCCTCCGTAGAATCCTACGTGCGGGCCCCAGTATCCCGGATGCCACAGATACACGCCGCCGCCCCATCCCCACCATCCCGGGGTCCACAACATACCCACCGGCGCCATAACCCACGTGCCCGGCACCCAGTAATAGCCGTCGTCATCGCCCCACGCCCAATAGCCGGGCGTCCACATATATCCCGGTCCCGGGCAGATCGGCTGCGCGTACACCGGCAACGCTGGCGGCCCAAAGCGCACCGAAACTCCCACCGCAATCTGCCCGAATGACATTGCCGTCAACGACAGCAGGATTGCTCCCAAAACTACCCAACGCATCATTGATCGATTCATATGCATGGCCCTTCCTCGCCCCCGAGGTCAACCAGATAGCTTTCCTTGCAACATTACATTGTGACCCAAAAGCCGTCCTCGGGCCCTATTACGTTCCTCCCATGTAAACACTGGACTTCCGGGTATGTTGCTGAGGGAAAGCATTATTTTGGAGTGAGGAGTAAGCCGAAAAGGCTTGATTTTTGGAGGTGAATTTATTGCAGGAGCAGAGGGCAGAGTCCGCGCTCCCAAAATGAATTGCGTCATCCTGAGCGGAGCCGCTTTTCAGGCGGAGCGAAGGATCTAGTTCACTTTGCGCGCCCGCGAAATCCGCTCATCGATCGGCTTGCGTCCGGCAAATCCTTCGCTCACGCCGTGCCAGTGCGTGATCGATTTCTCTCCCAGCTTCCAGCACAGCAGAATGATCTGCCCTTCCACCGTGCACGGAAAATCAAGCAGTCCGATGCTGAGGTCTTTCACCTGCACTCCGATGGAATCGATCTCTGCCAGAGCGTCTTTGGCGCGCTGTTCCGCTTTCGCGCGCTCAGCCTTGCGCCGGGCAAGCGGGACGATCTCCAGAAACATGCCGCCATTCAGAAAAATGCGGTGATGCAACGCCTGCAACTCGGTGTCGACTTCTTCCATGAGCGTTTTCGCCTTCATGGCCGAGCGTAGCAGCGATTCGAGAACGGGCAGTAGCGATTGGGCTTCGTCGAGCGTGAACGTGCGTTCTGACATGTTCCTGAATATCTATTTTACCGCACACGGACGTAGGGACAGCCGCGTCGGCTGTCCGGCGGAGCAAAGCTCCGCGGCGCTTCAGCACTGCTCTCAATCGGTGTTGTTTACTGTTTCGCAGCCGTGGGCGTTGTCGCCGCTCGTGCCGCCAAACCCTGCACGTCACTCACCAGCCGCGTCATCGCCAGATCGAAATTCTTGTCGCGGTTCCCATGCAAAATCGCCCACTGCACGTGCTCAATGACAGTCCACAACAGAGCATTGGTCTTGGCGTCGCGAATCGTCGCCCGGAATTGCGGGTCGTACGGAGGTGCCTCCGCCACACTCATCGTGGCGATCGCCGGCCCACCTCTCGGAGAGCTCAATTCAATCTCAACCAGCAAATCGGCATCGGTGGGACTTCCCACGAGCTCATACTTGCCCCACGTCTTCATGGCCGCATAAAAATTGTCGTAGGCGCGCTCCGATCCGCCACTGAACAAGATATCCTCGGAGAAAGGTTGATCCTCGCCGCCGTTCGCAATAAATACTTTCTGCGCTGTTGCAATCTGTGTCGGCAAAGGACCGGACGCAGTTTGCTTCGGCTGTCCCGCCTCGACAAACGCAGCCTGCAACAACAGCACTGTGAAACAAAGACCTGCTCTCAAAGTCATAATGCCTCCCCGAAACACCAAGAAACGCGCTTACTGCGCGCACGGGAATTGTAAGCGCAAAATCCCCGTGCCCGAACGTCGCTTCCGTGTCTGTCCGATAGACGGAACACGTCGTAATTCACTGTGCAATTTGGTCAACGCAGAGTAAATGCTTGTAAAGGAAAGAGGGGCACGTGGGGACAGCTGCCTCAGTTTTCCGTCGGAGAGAAGCTCCGCTTCAGCGCGTCCGCCCGTGCGATGGATCGGCTGACGTCGCCGAATTCAGATCCACATGCAATCCCTGCACCGGCGAAGTCCCCGGTGGATAGCAATTCCCATCAGCGTTGTAATTCGTGCAATGCGCCGCGACATCTTTCCGCTGCGGAGACTGCGCGAACTGCCACACTTCCGCGAATGCAACTCCGCTCTCAGCCGGCTTCGGCGGATGCTCCAGAAAACTGCATCCGGGCGCCGGAGGACAAGCATCATCAATCGCCCAATAAGTAATCTCGCGCTTGCCCGCGCTCTGGCGAATATCTGCCGCGGTCACCACATTATTGTCGTCCGCATTGGGAATGCCGGAACAATAGATGCCCGCGCGAAAGCCCGCCGCCGTCACGCCATCAACCCACGCGTAGATATACGCCTTCTGCTCGGGCAGCATGCGCCCGCCCTGTTCCTGATCGAGAAAGATGATCGTGCCTCGCGGAAATCCTTCGCGCCGCGCCGATGCCACAGCGAGCCGCGCATCCGAGCGTCCCAACCGCTGCGCGTTCGCCTCGGTTTTCAGCTGCGCATAAAGCCGGCCGTTAAAAAGCACAAGAAATCCGAGACCCGCCTTCTCCACCGCCGCACGATGCCCAACCCACGAATTCGAATTTTCCCCGGGAGGATTGTTCAGCCAATAACCGGTATAAGTAAAAGTCTGATGAAGAGCTTTGAGATTGGCGTCGCCAGGATAATCGTTGCGGTCAAAGCCAAGATAGGTCGTCTGCGCGAAGCAAGATCCGCACAAGAGCAGGAATGCTACGGTGGGAAGAAACGTGGACGTCATCCAGAGATTCTATCTCTCAAAAAAACTCTGCGTCCTCCGCGTCCTCTGTGTTGTGATTCGGGGAATTATCCCCCAATATGCACCATAGTCCGCGAAGCCGGCACAAAATCCGGCTCGCCAATATGATGCCGCTCTTCCTTCTTCATCACGACGCCGCGAATGAACTCCGCCAGATCTTCATCGCTCGCTCCGCGCCGCATCTGCGCGTGCAGGTCGTGATCCCACACCGAGAACAGGCACGTGCGGATTTTTCCATCGCTGGTGATACGTATGCGGCTGCAATGCCCGCAGAATGGATGCGACACCGGCGCGATAATCCCGATCTCTCCGATGCCGTCTTCAAAGCGGTAACGCCGCGCCGTCTCCGATCGTCCCCGCGGAATCTCGACGAGAGGACGATATTCCGCCATCCGCGCCACAATCTCCTCCAGCGGCACCACCGTCGAAGGCGACCATACGCGGTCTTCTTCCAGCGGCATGAACTCGATGAAGCGCACCGTCACGCCTTCTTCGCGCGCGAACATGCCGAACGGAATAATCTGATCTTCGTTGAAGCCGCGCATCAGCACGCAATTCACTTTTAGCGGCCACAGCCCGGCCCGCCGCGCCGCTCGGATTCCCTTCAGCACTTGATCGTATCCATTGGGAACGCGCGTGATGCGAGCAAACCGATCCGGATCGACCGCATCCATCGAGACCGTCACCCGCGTGAGTCCCGCATCCTTCAACGGCTGCGCCAATTCAGCCAGCAAATGCCCGTTCGTCGTGAGCGCAATATCAAGAGGCTCGTCGATGATGCCGGATTCGTGAAGGGGCACGGCTTCAGCCGTGCCGTCAGAGCCGCCACCAGATTGGGGCTTTAGCCCCTGAGGCCCCAAGCGCGACAACTCCCGTACAAACTCCACGACACCATTCCGCAACAACGGTTCTCCGCCGGTCAGCCGTACCTTCGTGATGCCCATCCCGACCAGCACGCGCGCCATCCGCAGATAATCCGCGAACGGCAGGTCGCCATAGAGCGCGCCCTCATTGCCCGTGCGGCAATACACACACTTGTAGTTGCAGCGGTCGGTAATCGAGATCCGCAGATCGGTAATCGCGCGTCCGAATTTGTCGTAGAGAGGCTGCATTCAGCACTCAGCGTTCAGCACTCAGCAAAGACTTCAACACTCAACATGCCTCGACTGGCTGAATGCTGAGTGCTGATGGCTGAATGCTCTTGAAAGATCACGAACGGAAAGGGACAAGCAGGCGGGCGAACTCCCGGCAGGCTCGTTTCCTTTCCAATGCGCTTTTATCAAGCGCGGGAGGCGCCGGCGTTTCCACCAGCACCCTCGGAAGTAGCGCAGTCTAACCACGATCAGCGCTAATCCCTCGCCGCCACAGCCCTTCAGGTATACCCACAGGCCAGGGCGGTCGGAAACTACTTCTCATTATAGATGCCGGTTAGCGCACGGAAGCGGCAGGAATCGTTTGCGGCCGGGTCTTGCTGAGCTGCGAAAGAAGGCCCTTCGCCCGGGTGTTGATGATTAGCTCCTTGATTCGCTCCCGGTCTGGCGGCGGCCACATTTCGTCCAAAGTCTGCCAGGCCTGCTGCTCGCGCCCGCTGTAGAGGTAGGAATACACGATTTCAAGCACAACTCCCTTCGCATCTTTGAAATCGGCGACTTCAAACTTGCGTATCTTCCCATGCCCAATCTTCGCGCGCGCCAGCGCAATCTCGGAATCGTATTGCTCTACGAAATCCGAGCTGACGTCGCGCAAGCCCGCCGCGTCCGCTCGCAGCACGACGCGAGGGAACGGCGCGCAATCGAAGCACATTCCATCAAAATCGGCGAAAGCGCCGTCGCTGGCCATAATGCGGAATTGCTG
>DATEJO010000295.1:0-6586 GCA_035277905.1 Candidatus Sulfotelmatobacter sp. | reverse complement strand
CAGCTACCGCGAACTCGAACCTTACTACGACCTGGTCGAAAGCTACATCGGGGTCAGCGGGTCGCGCGAAGGATTGCCGCAGATGCCCGACGGGCAGTTCCTGCCGCCAATGAATCTCTCGTGCGGAGCGGTGCAGGCGAGGGAGGTCATCGCGCGGAAGTTTGGCTGGCGCGTGATGCCCGACCGCGTCGCGAATCTCACAGTCGAGCATCGCGGACGTCCGGCGTGCCACTACTGCGATCAGTGCCAGCGCGGATGCTTTACGGCTTCGTATTTCAATAGCCCGTCGGTCACGCTTCCGGCGGCCGCGCGCACGGGCAAGTTCACGCTGGTGAGCGATGCGATTGTCGGCGACCTAATTGTGGATGCCGGCGGGCGCGCCAAGGGCGTGCACTACATCGACCGTATTTCGCGAGAGCACCGCGAGGTCTATGCGCGGGTGGTGGTTATTGCGGCGGGAGCGTTGGAGTCGACGCGCATTCTGCTGAACTCGAAGTCGGCGGCGCATCCGCAGGGCGTGGGGAATTCGAATGGCGTTGTAGGACATTATTTGATGGATCACTTCACGATCGAAGAGGGCGGCGGCCTGATGCCGGATTTGCGTTCGTCGAAGCGGGAGCCGGTGGGGCGTCCGTGTGGATTTCTGATTCCGAAGTACGTCAACACGGCGACGAGCGCGGCGAAAGACCGTAATTCGAAATTCGTGCGCGGATATCGGTTTGACGGCGACGGCAGCCAGGAGCTGTACGGGCACGCATTTCTGTTGCCGGAGTTCGGGGACGCGTGGCGGAAGCGCGTGCGGGAGGAAATTCCTTATAGCTTTGCGATCGAGGCGCAGGGCGAGTGCCTGCCGCGCTACGACAACTTCGTTTCGCTCGATCCGGAGAAGAAGGATGCGTGGGGCATTCCGGCGCTACATATCAACGCGAGTTATGGAGAGAATGACCGCGCAATGGCTGCGGCGATGCGCGACGATGTCAGCGCGATTCTCGATGCGATGAAGCTTGCGGACGTGACGCCGCCGAAGAAGGAACTCAGCGTTTTCGGCAAGAACATTCACGAATGCGGAACGGCGCGCATGGGAACGGATCCGCGAAGGAGCGTGGTCGACGGAAACTGCAAGGTGCACGATGCGCCGAATGTTTTTGTCACCGATGGCGCGGTGTTCACGACGCAGGGATGCTACGAGCCTACCCTGACGATCATGGCGATTTCCGCTCGTGCCGGAGAGCACATTGCACGCGCTTTCCGGGCCGGAGAATTATGAGGAGTCCTCGTGGCTGACGATTCACACGATCTCACGCGGCGGCAGTGGTTGCTGTGTCTGAGCGAGTTTGTTGCTCTGGCGGGCGTGAGCGGGATTGTGCCGGAGTTCGCTGCGCAGCTTGCCGTCGCGCAGCAGGCCGGGACGCTTCCTCCGGGCTTGTACGATCCCTCACAGGATCATCTTGTGCATGCGCTGAGCAGCGGCGGGAGCAAGTGGAGTCCTCCTGTGGGGAGCGAGACCGAGTATGTTCAGCCTGGTTCCGGGCCGTACCGGCCGCAATTCTTCACAGCCGAGGACTGGCCGATCGTCACGCGATTCATGGAAATTCTTCTGGGTAATGTGGAGCCGGCTGCGCTAACACAGGCTGTGCAGTGGTTCGATTCATGGTTGGCTTCGGCAGAGAGAGTGCGCATGGCGGCGAGGCGGCTTGATCCGTTGCATCGCATTCTCGCGGTTGCGTACTACGGAGAAGAATCGGTTCGGGAACTGGAGACCGCGAATCCGCAGGCCACGGCCCGCGTGGGATTGCGCGCTTTGCGGGACCTGTCGCAGAGATTATTTGGACGTGACTTCTTGCAGCTCACACCATCAGAACAAGTATCGCTTTTGACGACAGCTAGCAAAGCTGAGCCGGGGACTGCGGTTCATCAATGGTTCGATCTGGCGCGGGGAGAGGCGATCCGCGGATATTACACATCGGCCGATGGATTGAAGGAACTCGATTACAAGGGCAACGCTTACTACGGGGAGAGCCCGGGGTGTGAAGGGAAGACGGATTAGGTTAGGTGTTGCTCTTCACACGCGCAAACCCCCACTTCTGGCAACACCGGCCAGAAGTGGGGCACCCTCTTCATTCTCTTCGATCGAATCTACAGCGGCGTGATTATCGTTTCTTTCTTTGGGATCTTGCGCAGGAAATCTTCGCCTGTGGCGATGTGTTGATTTACCAGGCGGGATGGCGTGTGTGCCAGCCATTCGGCCAGGGAGATGTCCTGATAGTCGGGAGTAGGGAAGACTTCGAGGAACAGCAATTCGGTGTCGCCGATGTTCTCGATGTAGTGCGGCTTGGAGCGTTCAATGTAGCCGACGTCGCTGGGGTGGAAGTCCATGGTGCGGGCGCGTCCACCGGCGGAAAAGACGGTCATGCGGGCGTCGCCTTTTACGTAGTATTGCCACTCGTCTTCGTTGGGATGCCAGTGCAGTTCGCGCATGCCTCCGGGCTTCACGCTGACGATGGCTGCGGCAATGTTCGTGGCCGGGAAGCTCTTGCGGTCGATGATCTTCACACTGCCACCGGCAGTGATTTTCGTGGGCTTCATCTGGCTGGCAAAAAATGCAAACGAGTTCGGCACGGGGCCTGAACCCTCATAGGCCTCGTTCTTTTCTCCGGCGAGTGGGCCGGGAAGGTCGCGGGGAAAGATGAAGAGCTCGCGCTTGGGGACATTGTCGAAGGTCGAGGCGGGCACGTTGAAATTCTTCGCGAGGACTTCTTTCGGGGTGTGGTGCATCCAGTCGGTAAGCAGGAAGGTTTCGAATTCGTTGAAGTTGCCGTCGTCGAAGACGAGGACGAACTGGCATCCGTCGGGCTCGAGTCCCTGGATCGAGTGCGGAATGCCTCCGGGGAAGAGCCACAGATCGCCCTCGCTGACGTCTTCGACAAAGCCGTGGCCATGTTGATCGACCGCGGTAATCCGGGCTTTGCCCGCGGTCATAAATGCCCATTCTGCGCCGACATGCCAGTGGAGCTCGCGAACGCCGCCGCTGATCAGGCGCATCTCGACGCCGGCAACTTTCTTGGAAATGGGAAGCTCGCGGACCGTTACCTGGCGTGTCCAGCCGCCGGCCTCGATGCGCTTGTGAGCATAGCTAAAGGGATACTTGAAGGGAGGCTGCCCCCCGGCGTCGGTGGTGGGGGGGAAGGCGGAGTCCGGTTCGGACTGGTCGAGCGTGCGATTGACGGGGCCGGGCTGCGTCTCGTTCTGTCCTTTGTGATTGTCGCCGCTCTGATCGCGAGTCTGCTGGGCGGAGGCGAGTATGGGAGCACTGGCAGTCAGAGCCAGTGCAGTCGAGGCGCGTTCCAGAAAGTTGCGGCGGCTGAGATTCCGTGCGGCGGGCTGAGTTTCGGGATGGGCGGGGTTCTTGTTTTCCTCTGTCATGTAGGATCCTCGGGTGAAGAGGATGATAGCGCTAATCTTGTCGGGACGGGGCGTGGATTGGCAGATGCTGTCGCAACATCCGGGTAAGCGCGGGGTAAGGCAGAGAGGGGCCGGCCGATGTTTTTTGCTTAGGAGGGACGATTCTGAAGTTCGGTGCCTATATCACGCCTGCCATGGATAATGGCGACGACCTGAAGCGGCTTTGTGTCCAGACAATAGACAATCAAATAGGAATAGACAGGGAAGAACCGAACTGGACGGTCGGTGACGTCTTTGCGGTGATGACCCGCGCCGGGGTTGCGGGCCAGGAATATAACGCGCTCGCGTATCACGGATTCCACGCGATCTGCTGTCTCAGCACTGCTCTTTTGTTGAATGTAATTCCAGATGGACGCCAAGTCCTCCACCGCTTCCGGAGAAAGGACGAATCGAGGGCTCATTTCGACTTGGCTTTAAGGCTCTTCAAGCGAGCATCCAGTTGGTCTTCACCAATGCCTTCGCCCCGCTCGAGTTGAGCTATTCCGCGCCGGATTTTGGCATCAATGGCATCACGGTTTTCCGTGAGCCAGCGGTCCTGCTCTTCTTGCGTATGCAGCAGATGAGCGAGCAGTTCCTCGACATTCGCCGAACCAGTCATTTCGAGTTGTTTAGCGATGCGTGCCTGCAGCTCTGAGTTCCGGATCTCGATATTCATTGTGGGCGCCTACATAATCGTAGCTTGGAAAGAGACAAAGTCAAGGCTTCGAGTGCTTTGAGTCTCAGAACTGCTCGGATTGCAGCGGGAGCTGAAAGGGTGTCAAGCGCGGACATGCTGCAACCTTTACGCTGCACAATGCCCCGTGATATTCTCTAAATGTCACAAAGACAATCGATTAAAGACAGGAGTGCAGGAACTGAGTGTTAGCCAGAGAGCAAAAGAAATCCCTCATTGACCAATACGGCACGCATGCAAGCGATACCGGTAGTCCCGAAGTTCAGATCGCCCTGCTCAGCGAGCGGATTGGCCAATTGACGGAGCACTTCAAGACGCACCAGAAAGACCACGGCTCGCGCCGCGGACTTCTCATGCTGGTCAGCAAGCGCCGTAGCCTGCTGAACTATTTGAAGAAATACGATTCCGAGCGTTACAAGACGGTCATCGGCAAACTCGGCATCCGCAAGTAACGACTTGGCCTGGGGCCCTTCTTTTCGGCATCGACAAGGGCAGGCATCCTGAAATTTTCAAGCGCGACAAAGCGTTTCATCTTCCCTTGGGGAACTTTGAAACCGTGAGCGTTGAAATTTTCCGGCCATGAGGCCTGAAATCCCAGGCGATTTCTGAAAACCGTCTCCGGTGAGACGGCAGCATCGAGGAAATCTCCACACGTGCGTTTCTCAAGCGCCAGCGATCCTTACCAAGTCGACGGGAGCGGTGTCTCCGCGGCCGTAGCGGCTTTTTTTCAGCCTAGAACACGAAGCTCACAGCTCGTGGCTCACAGTTCATCCTCTCCGAAGGAAAATCAATGAAACCAGAACCAACGACAGTTACAGTCAGTCTTAGCGGCGGCAAAACCATGTCCTTTGAAACAGGGAAGCTGGCCAAGCAGGCCGGCGGGTCCGCCGTCGTACGGTTGGGCGAGAATGTGGTTCTCGCCACGGCCGTTGCCAATGCCGACCCGCGGGAGGGCATCGACTTTTTCCCACTCACCGTGGACTACCGCGAATACACCTATGCCGGCGGGCGCTTTCCCGGAGGCTTCATCAAGCGCGAAGGCCGCATGAGCGAGCGTGAAGTGCTCACCAGCCGGCAGATCGACCGACCCATCCGACCGATGTTCGCTGAAGGATTCAAGTGCGAGACGCAGGTCATCGCCTTCGTGCTGTCGGCCGATACGAATAACGATCCGGACGTTTGCGGCATCAATGCCGCCTCGGCTGCGCTGCATGTTTCCGACATTCCGTTTCTTGGTCCCATCGGCGCGGTGCGCGTGGGATTGGTGAACGGACAGTTCGTCGTCAATCCGACGTATGACGAAATGCGCGAGAGCCTGCTGAACATCATGGTGGTCGGCACCAGCGAAGGCATCGTGATGATCGAGTCGGGCGCGAAGGAAGTCTCAGAAGAGACCGTGCTCGATGCCATCGAATTCGGACATACCGAGATCAAGAAGATCTGCGCGGTGATCAATGATCTCCGTGAAAAGGCAGGGAAGCCGAAGCGGAAGGTTGAGCCCCCCGCGTTTGACGACGCGTATTACAACCAGCTCAAGAGCAAGGTCGGCGCGGAACTCACCGACGCGCTCGATACAAAAAAGCATCCGAAGCTCGAGAGCTACACGCTGGTCAAGGAAATCAAGAAGAAGCTCCAAGCCGAACTGCCGGAAGATGACGAAGACGCGAAGCGCAAGCTCGATCACTACTACGAGACGCTGCGCGAGCGCATCTTCCGCGAGCAGGTGACGAAGCAGCGGCGCCGTCCGGACGGACGTCAGTTCGACGAGATCCGCGAAATCTGGATTGAAGCCGGAGTTCTGCCGCGCACGCACGGCAGCGCCATCTTCACCCGCGGCGAGACACAGGCGCTGGTTACCACGACCCTGGGCACCAGCGATGATATGCAGCGGCTCGAAGGCTTCGAGGGCGAAGCCAAAAAGCGCTTCCTGCTGCACTACAACTTCCCGCCATTCTCAGTGGGAGAAGTGGCGTTTCTGCGCGGTGCTGGACGCCGCGAGATCGGCCACGGAGCCCTCGCCGAGCGCGCGATTTCTGCCGTGCTTCCTACAGAAGAGAAGTGGCCGTATGCGATGCGCGTCGTCTCGGACATTCTGGAGTCGAATGGATCGTCTTCAATGGCGACTGTCTGCGGCGCGTCGCTCTCGCTCATGGATGCCGGCGTTCCGCTCAAGGCTCCCGTGGCAGGAGTTGCCATGGGGCTGGTGAAGGAGGAAGAGCAATACGCCATCCTGACCGACATCGCCGGAGCGGAAGATCACTACGGCGACATGGACTTCAAGGTTGCTGGAACGCGTGACGGCATCACCGCGCTGCAGATGGATATCAAGGTCACGGGCATCACGTCGCAGATCATGCGCGAAGCGCTCGACCAGGCCAAGCGCGGACGCATGTTCATTCTCGGAAAGATGGAAGAGATTATTTCCGAGCACCGCGCGAAGATTTCCGACTA
>DATEJO010000294.1:0-21477 GCA_035277905.1 Candidatus Sulfotelmatobacter sp. | reverse complement strand
GCTCTCCCTTCCGGCGTGGTTTTCCACTTTCAGTGAAGGTTTGTCTCAAGCGACGCTGGAGTAAAATCCGGGATTGGCGTCTCTCTCATCAACATGGAATCGATTCTGATTGGGGCGTTGGGCCTGCTGTTTGGAAGCCTGCTGGCTTGGTTGGCGCTGCGTTCGCGCGCGGCGGCACTGCACGCCCGACTGTCGTTTACCGAGAAGGAGCTTTTTTCACTGAAGTCCGACCTGACGCGACTTTCGGAGGAGCGTCAGACGCTGATCGCCAGCCGGGCAAAGCTGGAATCGTCTCTCGAAGCTGAACGTAAAAACAGCGCGGAGAAGATCGAATTGCTCACCCAGACTACCGAGCGCGCCGCCGACAACTTGCAGAATGCGTTTAAGGCCTTGGCCGCAGATGCGCTCAAGAGCAACAATTCGTCTTTTCTGCAGGTTGCCCAGGAAACCCTCAAGCGCTTCCAGAGCGAAGCCAAGGGCGATCTGGATGCGAGGCAAAAGGCCGTCAGCGACCTAGTTGCGCCAGTACGCGAATCTCTGAGCAAAGTCGATGCCCAGATTCAGCAGATGGAAAACGCGCGGAGCGAGGCTTATGGCGATCTGAAAGCCCAGGTGCAGTCGCTCATCACCACGCAGAAGGAATTGCAGTCTGAAACCGGCAATCTGGTGCGCGCGCTGCGGACGCCGAATGTCCGCGGGCGTTGGGGAGAGATTCAGTTGCGGCGGGTCGTCGAGATCGCGGGCATGCTCAGCTACTGCGACTTCGCGGAGCAGGAAACAGTCTACAGCGAGGGCGGGCGGCTGCGTCCCGATCTTGTGGTCAAACTGCCCGGCGGGAAGAGCGTGGTCGTGGATGCGAAAACTCCTCTGCAGGCGTTCCTGGAGGCATTCGAGACCAGCGACGAAGAAGCGCGGCGTACCTGCCTGGCCAATCATGCGCGGCAGGTTCGCGATCACATGCGGACTCTGAGCGGCAAGAATTACTGGGAGCAGTTTGAGGCGACACCTGAGTTTGTTGTGATGTTTCTTCCCGGCGAGACATTCTTTAGCGCCGCCTTGGAGCAAGACCCCGGTCTGATCGAGCAGGGGGTTCTGCAACGGGTGATTCCAGCGTCGCCAACAACTTTGATCGCGCTCCTAAAGGCGGTGGCCTACGGATGGAATCAGGAAAAGCTGGCGCGGAATGCGCACGAGATCAGCGCTCTAGGGAAGGAATTACACGACCGACTGCGAAAGCTGGCGGCGCATATCACAGGCGTCGGCACGAATCTCGACCGTGCGGTCGAGGCCTACAACCAGGCAGTAGGGTCGCTGGAAAACCGGGTGCTGGTCTCGGCGAGGAAGTTTGCTGAACTGGGCGCCTCGGTCGCCGAGGATATCCCCGCCCTGGAACCCATCGAAACAACTGCTCGCGCGCTGTCGTTCGATTGGGACGAAGAGCCACCGGAGGCTCCGAAAAACAGCCGCAGAGCTGGTTAGGAAGAGGCAATTCACGGATTTCGGTCCGCCTCCAACATCCTGTAGGCGATATCCGCCATCTTAGATCGTAGAAATCGCGAATCCATCAAACGAGCTAGCCAAAGTTAACCTCAACAATTCTAAGGGAAATTGGATACTAAATCCCACAGATAGATCCCAAAAGACATAGTTCGCGTTCGAAAATGTATCTATAATCTCGGAAGTGTTTTTATCTGCTGGACTTAGCGAAACAAGTTTGAGGACTCAGGTGGCACCGAACGTGCTCAATGAAGAAAAGTGGGAGCTTGCTTCCACACCTCAGCCCCCCAAGGGTTCGGGGCCAGTGCCGAAACCCATGAATCGCGAAAGCCAGGCTCGATTCGTCGCCGTCCTGCTGTCTTTGCTGACAGTGGCGGCGGTGGTCTTTGCCGGGTTCAATTTCGTCAAGGAGCGCGACGCGGCCGTTCCGGACGACGGGGTGTGGTGGATTGAGCGAAGCGGCCATCTGATCGCGGACCGGGTCGATCCGCACGGGCCCGGGGCAAAAGCGGGCATTAAGGCTGGCGACGAGCTGGTTGCAGTCAATAGCCAGGACGTCAAGAGCACTCCTGGACTCGAACGCGAACTCTACCGCACCGGAGTCTGGTCGAAGGCGACGTATTCGCTCGTCCGGCGGTCAGTTCCGCTGGATTCGAGCGTGATTCTGGTTCCGGCAGACCGGTCCCTGAATAATTCCCTGCGGCTGATCGGGCTGATTTATCTCGGCATCGGACTTTACGTTCTACTTCGCCGGTGGACCGCTACTGGCTCGACGCATTTCTACATTTTTTGCGTCGTCTCGTTCATCGCGTATTCGTTCAAGTACACCGGCAAGCTGAACGACTTTGACTGGATCATCTACTGGAGCAACATTGTCGCGTGGATGCTGCAGCCGGCGCTGTTCCTGCATTTCGTTCTGACGTTCCCGGAGAAGCGCAATTTCGTGCAGCGGCGTCCGTGGCTGCTGAGTCTGGCATACGTCCCCGGAGCGATTCTTCTGGTGCGGCACGTCATCGCCTTGCGTCTGGCGCAAGCCACAGGCCTGTTGCGCTGGGACATGGACCGGCAGGAAATGGCCTATGGCGCGATTCTATTCGTCGCGGCTGCGGGCGTGCTCTGGTATAGCTACCGCCGCGCGAGTACGACGATCCTGCGCCAGCAACTGAAGTGGGTCACGCGTGGAACGATCCTCGCGGTTATTCCCTACACGCTCTTTTACGTTGTTCCGTATCTGATGGGATCGCTCCCCGGTATGGGGATGAAGGTGTCGGTCCTGTCACTCGGTCTGCTGCCGCTGACGTTTGGATACGCCATCTTCCGCTACCGGTTGATGGACGTCGATCTGATCTTCAAGCGCGGCGTGGTTTATACGCTGGCCGCGGCGGCTGTGGTCGGGATGTATTTTGCGCTGGTGGCGGGCGTGGCCGAACTTGTCCACATGCAGAAGCCCGGAACCGGGCCAGTGGGATTGATTCTCGCGGTCGTCGTTACCGCGCTGCTGTTCGATCCGGTGCGGAAGTGGATTCAGGAACAGGTCGATCATCTCTTCTATCGGACGGTTTATGACTACCGCCGAACACTGATTGAGTTCGGCCGCGAGCTGAGTTCGGAGACGGATCTGAACGCGCTGCTGGCTTCGGTAGTCGATCGGCTCTCGCGCACCCTGGCAGTGGATCGAATCGCGATTTTCCTGCGCGCCGCGGAAGAGGGTGAGCAATTCTTCCTGGCGAAATCGGTGGGTATGAATCCGATGGGGACGCTGGATTTGGCGTTCCTCGGCGCGCCGCGTCCCGAGCCGGCCGGCCACATGTTCTTTGAGAATACGCACCAGGTGCCGCGCGAAACGGCCGCCGCACAGGACGCCATCGCGAAGCTCGATCTGAATTACTACATTCCATGCCGCGCACAGCAGCGCACCGTCGCGGTGCTGGGACTCGGGAAAACGAACAAGGGCGACTATCTCTCGAGCGAAGACGTTGAACTGCTCGAAACGCTGGGCGGATATTTGGGCATCGCGATCCAGAACGGACGCCTCTATGCGTCGCTCCAGCAAAAAGTGGCGGAATACGAGCGGCTGAAGGACTTCAACGAGAACATCGTCGAGTCGATCAACGTCGGCGTGATGGCACTCGACATGGAAGACCGCATCGAGAGCTGGAATGCGCAGATGGAAGTGATGTACGCATTGCCGCGGTGGCAGGCGATGACCCAGCCGGTGCGCAGCATCTTCCCGGCGGACTTTGTCGAGGAGTTCTACCGCATCCGTCAAAACGCAGGCATCAACAATCTCTATAAGTTCCGTCTACACACTCCGGCCGGCGAAGCACGCACGGTGAATGTGGCGATCGCCCCGCTGGTCACGCGAAAATTCCAGGTGATCGGGCGGCTCGTGATTATGGACGACATCACCGAGCGCGTGGAACTTGAGAGCCAGCTCTCGCAGGCCGACAAGCTCAGCTCGATCGGGTTGCTGGCCGCGGGAGTGGCGCATGAGGTGAATACGCCGCTGGCCGTAATATCTTCCTACACGCAGATGCTGGCGAAGCAACTGCAGGGCGATCCGCAGAAGTCGGGGCTGCTGGAGAAAATCACGCGGCAGACGTTCCGCGCATCGGAAATCGTCAACAATCTGTTGAACTTCTCGCGCACCAGCGGAACGGAATTTGCCGACGTTGACATCAACAAGGTCATCACTGACACGCTCGCACTGCTCGAACATCAGTTCAAGACAGCGAAGATTCAGGTGCACTCGGAACTGATGCCGGGGATCTCGGCAATTCAGGGGAACCCGGGACGTTTGCAGCAGGTCTTCCTGAATCTCTTCCTGAATGCGAAAGACGCGATGCCCGGCGGCGGCAAACTCAGCGTCGCGACCAGCAACGGCGAGATGGTGAGCGTGCGCGTGTCCGATACGGGATCGGGCATCGCGCCCGAGCATATTCAGCGCATCTACGATCCCTTCTTCACCACCAAGACGGCGCCGAAAGAAGGCCAGAACCGTGGGACCGGCCTAGGCCTCTCGGTGACGTATGGAATCATCCAAGAACATGCGGGCAAAATTCGCGTGGAAAGCGACCCCGGGGCGGGCACGACGTTTGCCCTGGATTTTCCATTGAGCAGAAAGGCAGTCCATGTCTGAAGCAGCAGTGATCTCACGCGGAACGATGAACGGAAATCCCGCGCCGGCAGGCTCGGTTCTCATCATCGACGACGAGGCCGAGATCCGCGAATCGCTTCAGACCCTGCTCGAGATGGAAGGGTTTGAAGTCGAGACGGCGATGACGGGAGAAGACGGGCTCGCCCAACTGTCTGACCGCCCGTTCGATCTCCTCCTGCTCGATCTGGCTTTGCCGGGCCGCGACGGAATGGAGATTCTCTCCGACATCCGCACGCATGATTCTCGCCTGCCGGTCATCATGATTACCGCGTTTGGCACGGTGGAGAATGCGGTGCGCGCCATGCAGTCGGGCGCTACCAACTTCGTTCAGAAGCCTTGGGACAATGAGAAGCTTCTGGCGGATGTGCGGGCGGCGGTCGGATGGCGCCGCGCCGAAGAAGAAAACGTTCAGCTGAAGCGCGCGCTGAAGCAGCGCTACAATTTCGAAAACATCGTGGGCAAGAGCGAGCCCATGCTGAAAATATTCGATCTCGTGGCGCAGGTGGCGAACAGCCGCTCGACCGTACTTCTGCAGGGCGAGAGCGGAACCGGCAAGGAAGTCATCGCGAAGGCGATCCACCTGAATTCGCCGCGCCGCGACAAGCCCTTTGTCCCGGTGAATACCGGCTCGATGCCGACCGATCTGCTCGAGTCGACTCTGTTCGGGCATGTGAAAGGCGCGTTCACGAGCGCGATCGCTTCGAAGAAGGGATTATTCGAAGTCGCGGACAAGGGAACGCTCTTTCTCGACGAGATCGCGACGATGGGACTGGAGACGCAGGCGAAGATTCTGCGCGTATTGCAGGACCGGCGTTTCATGCATCTGGGCGGGATACAGGAAATTCAAGTCGATGTCCGCATTATCGCCGCCACGAATATTGATTTGCGGCAGATGGTGCGCGAGGGACGGTTCCGCGAGGATCTTTTCTACCGCCTGAACGTCATCACGGTCGAGCTGCCGCCGCTGCGGCAGAGAAAGGAAGATATCCCGCTGTTGGTGGAGTTCTTCCTGAAAAAATATGCGGAAGAAAATGGCCGGACGGTTCCGCGCGTCACTCCCGAGGCGCTGCGCCCGCTAATGGGGTATTCATGGCCGGGAAATGTGCGCGAACTCGAGAATGTGATCGAGCGCGCTGTTGTCTTATCCTCCGGCCCGGAGATCAGTGTCGACCTGTTACCCGAATCGCTGATGGGGCGCGGATCTTCACTTACGCTGCACGATCCTCCCTCGGATGCGTCACTGTTCGAAATCATCGGAGACGTCGAGCGCCGTGTCATCACTGACATGCTCGAACGCTGCAACTGGAATCAGACTGAAGCCGCCGAACGCTTCCACGTTCCACTCTCCACGCTGAATCAGAAAATCCGCAGACTGAATATTGAGATCAAGAAGAAGGGGCGCGGATAGAAGAACAGTCGTTGGTCGTTGGTCGTTGGTCGTTGGTCGTTGGTCGTCGGTCGTTCGTCGTTAGCCATTGGTCATTAGTCGTCCTGTTGCAACAACCCTTTCACGAACTGTTTTGCCGGGCACCGGCTTTGTGCCGTGCCGATCCATTCCAGCAATTTTGCTTCCGCTACGAAGTTGGTTCATGCGCTTCCTGCGTGCTGATCGGTGACCGCTTTCTCTGTTATATTTCGATTCAAGCCCAAGCCTCAGAATTGCGCGGCATTGCGGGCTTCTGAATCGCATGGAACTGATCTCGCCCAGTGAATTTGTCAAGCAAAAGCTCCAGGCGGTTCAGGAATACACTGCGATGGCCGCGGAGTCAGTGGCCAATCTGTTCCGCAGGCCTCTCTATTTTGCCGACATGGTGCAGCAGGCCGATCTGATCGGCGTGGGATCGCTGCCCATTGTTGTGCTGACCGGATTCTTCACCGGCGGCGTTCTTGCGCTCCAGACAGCCAACACGCTGGAACGATTCGGATCCATCACGCTCATCGGACAACTGGTTTCGACTTCGATGGTGCGCGAGCTCGGGCCCGTGCTCACGGGACTCATGGTCGCCGGCCGGAACTCGGCTGGAATGGCGAGCGAACTCGGGTCGATGGTCGTGACCGAGCAGATCGACGCAATGCGCGCGCTCGGCACCGATCCGATGAAGAAACTGGTCACGCCGCGCGTGACTGCGACTGTCTTCATGCTCTTCTTCTTAAGCATCATTTCCGATCTTGTGGGCCTGGCCGGCGGGCTGATGGTCGCCAAAGTTCTGCTGGCCCTGGACGCGCGTCAGTACTGGGCGAATGCATGGCAGGTGCTGGTGTTCCAGGATGTCCTCATGGGGCTGCTCAAACCGGTTGTGTTCGGATTCATCATCGCAACCGTCGGCTGTTTCTACGGAATGACGGCGCGCGGAGGCACGCAAGGCGTCGGGCGGGCGACGACGCAAGCAGTGGTGGCAGCGTCTGTACTGATTCTTGCTGTTGATTTATTCCTGACGCGCTTCCTCATGCTGGTGCTGTCTTACCACTAAACCATGTCGACTACGCTTTCCATCGCGTCGCCTCCCGAAACGCAGGCACTGCACGAAAGCGCGATCGTCTTCGATGATGTTGCCATTGGATTTGGCGACAACGAAGTGCTGCGTGGAGTTTCGTTCCGGCTGGGGTTCGGCGAAACGAAGGCGTTGTTCGGCGTGGCCGGATCGGGAAAGAGCCTGATCCTGAAACTCGCGTTGGGACTGATCAAGCCGGATTCAGGACGCATCACCGTACTCGGGCAAGATGTCTCGGACGCCCGGGAAGAAGACCTCTTCACCTTGCGCGGAAAGGTCGGAATGGTGTTTCAGGAGAGCGCGTTGTTCGATTCGTTGACGGTGCGTGAGAACGTGGCCTTCCGGCTGACCGAGGAGCATGGCATCTACGACGATCCAATCGACCAGCGCGTGCGCGAGTCGCTGCGGTTCGTCGAACTTGAACACACGCTCGACCTTTTGCCCTCCGAGCTTTCGGGCGGCATGCGCCGGCGCGTTGCCATTGCACGCGCGATCATCACGCAACCGGAACTGCTGCTCTACGACTCGCCAACCGGCGGGCTCGACCCGGTTACCTCGAACACAATCATCGAACTGATCATGAAGCAGCGCGACGTGTATCGGACCAGTTCCCTGCTCGTTACCCACCGCCTGCAGGATGCATTCACGATGGCGACGCACGAGTTCGACAAGAAAACGAATCAGCTCAAGGCGTTGCCACGAGGACAGTACTGCGATGTGCCGATGAGCTTTCTGGTTCTGCGGGATGGGAAGGTCATTTTCGACGGCGATATCCGCGAACTCGCTCACACGCAGGACGAGTACATTCGCGAATACATTTCCTAAGACATTCTCCCTTTCCAGTCGATGTCAGATGTCCAAAACAGGCTCCAGATGGGGCTTCTGTGACTTGCCGATGCAATTCCTGTGACAAACTTTTGACCCTTTGGTGACAATCTCACCGAGAGACTCCCTGCAAGATAGAGTCTGCTGCGTATCTCCCCTAGCCGCAAAGGCTTTCACCCCTCATGAAATACCTCAGGAGGTCTACTCGACCATGAAGTCACTCAAGACAAAGTCGGGCCGTATCATACAGGCTCTGACGATTTTCCTTGCGGCCCAGGCATTGGTTGCCGCCGCGTTTGCTTCCAACATCCACACCATAGCCTCGACCGTTCCCGCCAACGGCGACGTTAACCCATATGGCCTGGTCACGGTACCGGCGACGGTCGGCACCCTGACCCAGGGAAATCTGCTGGTCAGCAACTTCAACAACAGCGCGAACCTGCAGGGCACGGGCACAACCATCATGCAGATTTCACCGGCTGGCGTCGTCAGCCAGTTCGCGCAAATCAACGCCGACACTTTGCCGGGAAACTGTCCCGGCGGAGTTGGACTCACCACCGCTCTGGTCGCGCTCAAGACTGGATGGGTGATCGTCGGCAGCCTGCCCACAACCGACGGCACGTCAGCTACGGCGAAGGCCGGATGCCTGATCGTGCTCGACAGCAGCGGCACCGTCGTTGAAACCTTCTCCGGGCACGGCATCAACGGGCCCTGGGATATGACGGCGTGGGACGACGGCGAGAACGTGTCGCTGTTTGTCACTAACGTTTTGAACGGGACCGTTGCCGCCGGTGGCAATGTCGTGCACCGCGGAACCGTTCTGCGGCTGAACCTGACCATTGAGAACGGCTCCATGCCAAGCTGGACATCGACGACGAAGATTGGCGGCGGATTCGCGGAGAAGAGCGATCCGGCGGCGCTGGTCATCGGACCTACAGGCGTTCACCTCGGCGGAAGCGCGGGAACCACGCTCTATGTGGCCGACAGCATCAACAACCGGATTGCGTCGATTGCCAATGCCATCAAGCGGACGACCTCGGCGGGAACCGGCACCACGGTGACCACGGGCGGAACGCTGAACGATCCTCTCGGACTCACGGTGAAGCCGAACGGCAACATCATTACCGTGAACGGCGATGATGGATTCGGGCTGGTCACGTCGCCGTCGGGCATGCAGATGTCGAAGATCCTGCTCGACAGCAGCGGGAATCCTCCGGGATCGGGCGCTCTGTTCGGTGTGACGTTCGTGGACGGCACGGGACTTTACTACGTGGACGACGCGACCAACACACTCAACCTGTTTTCCACTCCGTAACTGTGGTGGGCAAGCCGGTCCTGAAGGATCGGCTTGTCCGCAATTTCGTGAAGTTATTTCGGCGCTGCCAGGTTCTTTCCCGCCTGAATAAACGACTGCACATTACTCTTATCGATCAGATCTGAGCCGGTATCGACAAAGCTGGGAATAGGCGCGTAACTGTCTTTCGACCAGTCTGTGGTCAGCGACGACGGCTTGTGATGGTAGAGATTGTCGAGCATCTGCATGCCGACAAAAGCCATGGTGTATGGCTTCTGCGCTATGGTCGCGGCGATTACTCCCTTCTGAACCCAGTCGAGCGTGTCTTGATCTGTATCCATCGCAATAATTGTTTTTCCGGTCACGTGATAGCTGTTGAGCACACCGGCGACTTCCTTGCCTGACTGCGCTTCTAGACACACAAAGCCGTCAACCTTGTCGCGTTCCTTGCCGACGATCTGAGTCGTGGTGTCAAAGGCGATTCGCGGATCGCCTTGAATATCGACGACGCGCGTGATTTTGATTTCAGGTGTGCGTACCAGCGCGTCTTTGTAGCCGCGCAGCCGATCCTGCAGGTTAGGCTGGTCGGGCATGGTGAAGACGACCACGTTGCCCTTGCCCTTCAACTCTTGCGCCAAGCGCAATCCGCCGGTGAATCCGGCCTGATAGTTGTTGGTGCCGATGAAGAATAAGCGCTCGCTCGAAGGAGCATCGGAGTCAATCGTGATGACCGGAATACCCGCGGCGACCGCCTTGTTGATGCTGTCTTTGAGCACGGCGGGATCGGTGACGCCGAGCAGAATGCCGGTCGGCTTTTTCTGTACCGCCTGATCCAGAGCATCGCTCTCAGCTTTCGGATCGTAGGTCTGCGGCCCGACGAAATCGGCGCGAACCTTGAATTGGGCCGCCGCGTTGGAGAATCCCGTGCCGGCAGTCTTCCAGTAGGGCACCTGCAGATTGGCCGCGACCAGAACGTAGTATTCAGCGGAATCGTGTGCGCTGCCGCAACTGAGCGAAGCCGCCAGCAGAGCCGCAAGACAGGAGAGGTGGAGAATTCGATGCGATCGGAGCATTGCATCCCCCTCGAAAATTCGTGGCCGCAGGTAGAGAAGGATTGTCCGGCGCAAGAATTTTCAGACACTGGATTGTAAACGAGGGATCAATCGAAGGCCAGAATCATACATTCCGAACAAACTTAGAAATTGTCTTATCTGTGCTTCGGATGTACATTACAGCGTTGCCGTTCGGCCGTCTGTCCCAGCCGGGCCCGTGGACGGTAAATATAGGGCTCGCGACATCTTCCCCTCTCGACCGGCCGACGTCGTCCAGGAGGTTACCTTGTCCCTTCGTCTCTTTTCACGATTCGGCCTTTTTGCGTTCATTTTCACACTAGCTCTTGCCGTTCCGTCGAGGGCCAGCGTCCACTTTCAGCCTGTCTCCCAGGAAGAATTGAAGATGACCAGCGAGCCCCTGGCTCCGGGTGCGTCGGCGATCATTCTGTACCGGGAGGTGAACCGCGATGACAACGGGCATGGTCACGGCGGAATAGTCCTTATGGGCGGCACCGCAGACCGCTCTGAAGAGGATTATTTTCGGGTCAAAATCCTTACTCCAGAGGGCCGAAAGTATGGAGACGTCGAGATTCCGTTACCAAGCGAAATAGGAACGATCACCGGCGTGAACGCCCGGACAATCCGCCCCGACGGTTCGATTGTAAATTTCAGCGGAAAGATATTCGACAAGACCATCGTTAAGGCCAAAGGCTTTCAATACCGCGCCAAGACATTTTCCATGCCCAATGTCGAAGCCGGCTGCATCATCGAGTACTACTACACAATTTCGTTCACTGAAGGCTACATCTTCTTTTCGCAATGGGTCCTCAGCGATGAGCTCTTTACCAAGAGAGCTAAGTTCACCCTTCACCCCTTTCACAATGACTACGTTCCGCTGAACTTTCGCTGGACTGAGCACCTACCCACCGGGATGACATCTCCAAAGCAGAATAACGACGGAACGGTTGAGCTAGACGCAATGAACATCGCGGCCTTTCACCCCGAAGACCTGATGCCGCCGCAGAACGAGTTCAAGGCACGCGTCGATTTCATTTACAGTCTGGATTCTTTTGAAAACGATCCTGCCATCTTTTGGAAGAAGGTCGGGAAAAAAAGATTTGAGCAGATGGAAAGCTTTATCAACAAGCGAGGCGCGATGCAGCAAGCGGCGTCGCAGATTGTCTCGGCCGCGGATTCACCGGAGGTAAAGCTGCGCAAGATCTATGGGCGAGTGCAACAGCTTCGCAATACGTCCTTCGAACTACGGAAGACAATGCAAGAGCAAAAACGTGAGAATCGCAAGGATGATGTAAACGTCGAAGACGTGTGGAAGCAGGGCTACGGCAATCAGACGCAACTCAACTGGCTCTGCCTGGCGCTCGCCCGGGCCGCCGGAGTCGAGGCATACGGTGTCTGGATTTCGGATCGCAGCAATTATTTCTTTGATCCTCGAACCATGCAGAGTGGAAAGCTGGATAGAAACGTCGTGTTGGTCAAACTCGATGGAAAAGACGTTTACCTTGCTCCCGGCACGCCGTTTACGCCATTCGGCTTGCTTCCCTGGGAGGACACAAGCGTTCCGGGACTGCGGCTGGACAAAGATGGCGGATCGTGGATCCAGACGTTTCATCCAGACACCTCGGCGTCGCAGATTATCCGAAAAGCGGAATTGAAACTGGCACAAAGTGGCGAGCTGGGGGGAAAATTCACCGTCACTTTTACAGGTCTGGAGGCGCTGCAGCGCCGGCTCGATGAACGCAATCAGGACGAAACCGCTCGTAAGGCGTACCTGGAAGAAGAGGTGAAACAATACATTCCCGCCGCGAGCGAGATCACGCTCTCCAACCAGCCCGACTGGACAAGTGCTGAAGCGCCGCTCGCAGCTGAGTTCGCCATCAAAATACCGGGCTGGGCCTCGGTTGCTGGTTCGCGCGCTCTTCTTCCGCTTGGCATCTTCAGCGGAACTGAGAAACATGTGTTCGAGTACAGCGGTCGTACCTATCCGATCTACTTCGATTTTCGTTCGGAGCGAGCGGACGACGTCAACATAGAGCTTCCATCAGGGTGGCAGGCTGCGGCTCTGCCGAAGCCACAGAATCATGACCTGCACGCGGTGGCGTTTGCCTCATCGGCGGAGAGCGGCAAGGGCGAACTTCACCTCACCCGCAAGCTCGACATCAATGCAACTGAGATTGATGTGAAATATTATGCGGCCCTACGCAACTTCTATCAGGGAGTGAAGGCCGCAGACGAACAGCAGATCGTTTTGACATCGGGAACGGCGGCTTCTGGAAACTGAGCGCTGAGGTTGCACCTATACGCCGACTGGAAACGGCTTGGTGCGGGTGATGGCGGCGCTGGAGGCGCGTCCGAAGCGGCCTTGCAGCAGCGACATCAGGCCGGTGCACCAGTAGCCGAACACAAAGAGCAAGAGGAATGGAACGGTGATGTAATTCTCATTTACAACGGCGTAATAGACGGTCAGGGCGAAATAGGTGCCAATCAACAGTTCCAGCCACGGCACCCATCCGAGGCGCTTGCGATATTTTGTCGAGCCGACTTTGTCCTGCTTGGATTCAACGCGATATTTCGGCGTGCGCACAAAAGCAGTCTCCTTGCCGATCAGAGCTTCAAGGACCGCCTTGGTGTTGGTAATGGTCAGTCCGATCCCGAGAGCCATCAGAAGCGGCAGATACAGCAGCGCCCGCGGCCAGCTTTTTGGAAACAGCTCGCGCTGGGAAACCAGATAGAAGCTCGAAATCGAAAACGTCGACGCCAGGAACAGCGGCAAGTCGATGTAGAGCATCTGAAACCAGCCCTGATAGAAGCGAATGATCATCGCCGGCAACAGCAGCACCGACAGCATGATCATCAACGGATAGCTGATATTGGCCGTCAGGTGATACCACGATTCGATCTTGGTGTGAAGCGAGGCGTCGCTGCTCATTACCCGGGGCAGAATCTTCTTTCCGGTCTGAATCAGCCCCTTGGCCCAGCGCGCCTGCTGCGTTTTGAATGCAGTCATTTCCACCGGAAGCTCGGCTGGGCATTCGACATCTTGCAGGTAGATAAACTTCCATCCTTTGAGTTGCGCGCGGTAGGAAAGATCGGTGTCTTCGGTTAGGGTGTCGTGCTGCCAGCCTCCGGCTTCGTCGATCGCGGCGCGGCGCCACATGCCTGCGGTGCCGTTGAAGTTGAAGAAGAGTCCGGTGCGTGCGCGGCCTGAATGTTCGAGCACGAAATGTCCGTCGAGCAGGATCGCCTCGACTTCAGTCAGGAAAGAATAATGGCGGTTGATGTGGGTCCAGCGCGTCTGCACCATGCCGATTTTCGGATCGGTGAAGTGATGGACGGTGCGCAGCAGGAAGTCTTCCGGCGGGGTGAAGTCGGCGTCGAAGATGGCGACGAAATCTCCTTTGGCCGACTTCAGCCCTTCCGCCAACGCCCCCGCCTTGAATCCGTGCCGATTGGTGCGATGGTGATAGGTGATCGGATTTCCCAGCGCGGCGTAGCGCTCGACGAGCCCCTGGGCTACCTGCACCGTTTCGTCGGTGGAGTCATCGAGCACCTGTATGTCGAGTTTTTCGCGGGGATAATTCAGCTTGCAGACCGCTTCCAGCAAGCGCTCGACGACATATTGTTCGTTGAAGATCGGCAACTGCACGGTCACGCGCGGCAGTTCTTCAAAGCGCGCGGGCGGATCAATCGTCCGTTTCTGGCGGTGCTTGTAATAAAGATAGACCAGAATGTAGCGGTGAATTCCGTATCCCGCGAGCAGAATCAGGACGATAAAGTATGGAATGAGCAGCGCGAGATCGAAGCCGTTGGCCTGATAGAGGCCGCGAAACGTGGTGTCGAAAAAGTGCTGGCGGATGTAGCGCCCGATGCCTCTTGGGGCGGCAAGGCCGACAAAACAATGGATGAGAGTGAGATCGGCTGTCAAAGAAAAACCCGGTAAGGTAGCTATTTTACCGGATTTAGTCCCGCCAAATCGCTCCGCCTCGGTTGCTCGTCCCGCCTTACTAGGATAAAAGAGAATATTCATGGTAGCGCGCGCCGAGGCGGCAAAAATCTCCCAGCATAACCTGCATTCATTCTGGGTGCGGATCCGCTCTTCGCCCGGGTGGATCGTGGGTATTGCGCTTGGGTTGCGAATCGCGTGGATTATTCTCGGCCACACTTACCGATTCAAAGCTGCGGATAACAATTTCGGATTCGGCTGGGAAATGGGGCGGATCGGGGAGTCGCTCGCCTCGGGCCATGGGTTCAGCAACCCATTCGGGCCGCCGACGGGACCGACGGCGTGGGAGCCTCCGCTGTACCCTTTTCTGATCGCAGGAGTGTTCCAGGTATTCGGCATCTACACGAAAACCGCGGCGTTCGTTCTGCTGAGTCTCAACAGCGTTTTCTCAGCTCTGACCTGCATCCCGATCTTCAAGATCGCGCGCCGGATTTTCTCGGAGAAAGTGGCGATCGGATCGGCGTGGGCATGGGCGCTTCTTCCCAATGTGATGTTCTGGTCGACGCGCGCCATCTGGGAGACGACTCTGGCCGCGCTGCTACTCGCAACTCTGTTCTGGCTCGCCCTGACGTTTGAAGAGCGCGATGGCTTAATGCCGTGGATTCAGTTCGGCCTGCTCTGGGGCATCGCAGCGTTGGTCAACACGTCGTTGCTATCGTTCTTACCCGCCGCTGGGCTGTGGGCCTGGTATCGGCGGGCAAAGGCTGGAAAGCGATCCCTTGGCGGAGTCGCATTGTCGTCCGTCATCTTCTTCGCCTGCATCGCGCCGTGGATCGTCCGTAATTACGCGACGTTCGGACAATTCATTTTCATTCGCGATAACTTCGGCGCGGAACTACGGTTGGGCAACGGTCCCGGGGCGAACGGGACGTGGATGGAATATCTTCATCCCACGCAGAACGTCTACGAAATGCAGAAGTTTGAGTCGATGGGAGAATTGCCCTACGTCGCGATGCGCGGACGCGAGGCTGTTGAGTACATCAAAGCCGACTATGCACGATTCGCCGGCCTGTGCGTGAAGCGCTGCATCTATTTCTGGGCAGGGCCGCCAAAAGCCACGCAGCCACCGTGGATAAGCGAACTCAAGAATTCCTTATTCCTGGCTTCGTCGGTGCTGGCGTTTTGGGGACTATGGCGCGCCTTGCGATTCAAACGGCCCAATACATGGCTACTGTTTTGGCTGATGTTGCTCTACCCGGCAATCTACTACGTCGTCTTCCCCGCTCCCCGCTACCGCGTGCCGATCGAGCCCGAGATGGCGATCCTGTGCGTGTTCGTGATCGTGGAAGCGGTCGCGAGGTCTAGTGGGATTCATCCAGGTCAATCTTGAGGACGTGAATCTCGTTGAGCTTCGTGTCGAGGACGCCGCTGATGACGACGCGACGTCCCTCGAAGCCGTGTACGAGGTCAGGCCGGTCGAGCCGGTAGACGTCCTTTCCCGCTGAGAGCACCAGATACCCGCCAAGATGCTCGATGCAATAAACCGTGCAGGTATTCGACGTTCCGCCCATGGATTTCGACTTGAGCATCTCCTGGTGAGAGCGGGTCAGCGAATGGACATTCAAGGCGCACTCACTGTCGGAAACTTCCCCGCGAAAAACGCGTTCCTTCTGGCCCGATGCCAGTCCCAAGAGCAACAGCATGGTGGCTGAACATCCAAGTATGAATCGATTCATTTCCCCTCCTGACGTCCTATTAAGGAGTAACAGTAAATTTCATGTGCATGCCTTCGTGCTCTTCGCTGCAGATGACAGTGCAGACCACCTCGTAGTCGCCGGGCTCGCTGGGAGCCGTCATGAGAAATTCCTGCGTTCCGGGTTTGAGCAGCAAGTCCCAGCCGTCGACGCGGGTGTGATCCTTCGCCCGCAAAAGAGTGAAGCCGTGGATCGAGCCGTCGCGATTCCACGATTTTCCGCGATGCGCCGTGATTCTCAGCAGCACCTGCTCGCCTGCTTTGACAGTAATCTCCGGAGTTTTTTGCCCGGAGATTTTGTACCGGCTGTCGCTGTCGGCAGTGATCTCGATGACGCGGGCTTGTGCGTTCAGACGAGAAGCGCCCGCCAGGCACGCGCCGACCAGAGCGATCAACATCACAATACGACGAGTGTTCTTCGGGTTGGTCATAGGGCAGATGAAGTAACCTTCCTGATTACTGGGTCATGTAGAACAGGATGTAACGCTGATCTTCGGCCGTGACCAAAGCCCGCACGCGCATATGGCGTAATACAGTCGCCATCATGCGGGGAGGAAATTTCTGGGGCGCGGCATGGCACCGGCCACAATTGGCGTGAAAACGTTTCTCGCCCTCGATCCGCATGGTCTCGGCGTCAGTTGCATGGACAACCGGAGCAACCGACCCGTCCTTGTTCGCCGGAGGACCTCCGGCAAAGAGGGCGGAGACGAAGGCAAAAGCCCAAAGGATCGACAAAAGCAGACTCAAGCGAAAGCTTCGTCTCATTGCGTCTCCTGCGGGTCAGCAACGCGCCCGAGCGGCACGAGAAAACGGTAGGCGAGACCGAAGCTCCATTGGTTGAAGTTTCCGGCGGAACTGAACTGGCGTCCGTAGCTGGCGATGCCTTTCATGCCGTCGCGAAAGAAGTAATTGACTCCGAAGTCGGCTTCGCGCGTATTCGCCGAGGGAAGTTCGAGTGCGTCTTCCGCGTCGGCACCAATCGCGCCGACGAAGAACTGCTGGGCACGGCCAACGAGTTCGGTGCGGCGCATTGCCTTGTGCCAGAAATGGACCTGGCTGAGGCGATAGGCGCTTTCAACCCAGTAGCCGCTGCCCACAAAGGAACGAGCAAATTCACTGCGCACGCTGAGGGGCAGCTTCGACGGTTGCCATCCCATGTGAAAGCCGAAGGCGTTCTTGCGATCGTCCTGCAAGGTGCGCTGCCAGGACCCGCCGACCTCGAGCCGTGGCCCCGGAAAGAAAAATCCGATGCGTCCGCCAACATGGCGCTCGGAGTCGACGCTATCGATCCCGATGCTGGTAGTAGACGCATAAAAAGCGTAGTTCATGTTGGCGTTCGGACTGACGGGGAATCCTCCGCGGAACATCGCGCCGTCGCTCGGGGCGGTATTGATGGGAAGGATGAGAGGATCGGGCTGCAGAAAACGGATCCAAACGGGATAGAGGCGCTCGTTGAAGATGCCGAATGGCGTGAGAAAGCGGCCGATGGTGACGGTCAGGTGCGGGTTGGCGATGTAATCCAATTGGGCATAATCGACGTGCTTGGCCACAGGTCCCTGATAAGGACCTCCGCCCTGTGGACGCTGAAACTGACCCTCAAATTCTGCGCGTGACTCAACCAGCCATTTGTCGCCGAGAGGCACCAGCAGGACCGGGTTGATCTGGGTGTCGATAAGATTCTGGCCGCCGGTGACAAAGCTGAAAGTACCGATGTTGCCGGTGAGGATTGGGACGGGTTTGTCGGGCTCGGCAGCCTGGCCTATGGCCGAATGGGCGGCGAGAACGCATGCAAAGAAGATCAGCGCGCCAGGCAGACTGGTTCGGCGCGACCTCGCGAACGCCGTTCTTCTGGATGAATCCCGCACCCCTGAACCCCACTAAGGCATTGCAAAGATTGTGCTTCATGCCCGCACCGAGGGGAACATCACGGAGGTAACCGACGTATCTAGGATCAGTCGTTGGTCGTTCGTCGTTGGCCGTTCGCTCTATCGTCGGCTAACGACAGGAGACTGACAGGCAAATCCGTGCTCTCACCAACCGTCGTACCGCACGTCTAACTTGTTGAAAGGAGTCAGTCCATGAATCGGCATCGTCACTCTGCTACCTGGTTAGGAGCCGTCCTGGGATCCATTTGCGCGCTCTTCATTCTTACGATCGCGGCCCATGCCAGCGATCACCGCGGAGCCCTGACCGAAGAATTCCATCAAACCTACGCCATCACTCCGGATGGCCGGGTCGAACTCGACAACATCAATGGCCCGGTGCACATTTCGAGTTGGGACCAGAACACTGTCAAAGTGGACGCGGTGAAGTACGCCGACACCAAGGAGCAGCTCGACGCGGCCAAGATCGAGGTCGATGCCGGCAAAGACTACGTATCCATCCGGACGCAGTACCCGGAACACGATCACACCTGGAACTGGGGCTCGCACAATAATCCCGCCAGTGTGGAATACACACTGACCGTGCCGCGCACCGTGCGACTGGACGAAATTAAGCTGATTAACGGCTCGCTCGATGTAAACGGAATGAGCGGCGAAGTGCACGCGTCATGCATCAATGGGCGGCTCGAAGCGCACGATCTCGCCGGACGCGCCGAGCTTTCCACCATCAATGGCCGGCTGGACGCGCGGTTCAGCCAGCTTGCCCGCCAGTCGATCGACCTGAGCTCGGTTAACGGATCGGTCGATTTGACGATTCCCTCTGATTCCAATGCTGAAGTCGAGGCCAGCACGGTCTCCGGAGGCATCGACAACGATTTCGGCCTACATGTAAACCATCACCAGTTCGTTGGGCACGACTTGCGAGGCGAGATCGGAAACGGTGGCGCGCACATCAAGCTGTCGGATGTGAATGGCAGAGTGGAAATTCATCATGCGCAGGATGGGCATGCCATGAGTCCGGTGAAAGATCGGAATCATTCGGGCGGCGATGATGATTCGATCTAGCGCCGGTGGTACGTATCAGGGCATGCATTAATGCATGCCGTAAGGATCGCGAAACCAGGGCGCCTTTAGGCGATGCGTCCGCATCGGGCGCTGCGAGAAGCTAGTAGATCGTATAGCCCGGCGCCGGCGTGCGCAGGTCTGGCTTTGAAGCCATCAACAGCAGCGCGCCTTCCCGTTTGAATGCGCGCAGATCTTCCAGGCTGTTGAACGACTTCGTTTTGTAATCATCTGGAGTGGGCGTGTCGTCGGGGATGCGGCGCGCCGCAACATTTTCAAACGCGTGTTTCTCCAGCAACTCGACGTATTCGGCCGCTGAGCGCACATGCACCGGAACTTTCAGCTTATCGACCCACTGCAGCGAATACTGATTGTCTTTGTAGAGATTGATCAGGATGAACAGCTTCCCTCGCGGCGCCATTACTCGAAATAATTCCATCAGCGCGCGATCCTGATCGGCGTAGTAGTAGAACGATTCGACTGACAGCACTTTATCGAAGAAATTTTCTTCCCAGGGAATCTGCTGGGCCGATCCCCATACGTAGAGAATGTTATCGAAATCTTTCGATGCTTCCCGCGCCTGGCGCACCATCTCGTCGGAAACGTCGAGGCCGACGACCTGGCCGAATCCCTCGGGCCCATCGCCCACAAGACGCGCTAGAAGCCGCGTTGCCCACCCCGAGCCGCATCCGAGATCGAGCACGCGTTCGCCGGGGCGAAGATTCATCAGCCGAATCGTCTTCTCGGTGATGTCGAGATGATGCTGCTCCATCTTCGGGCCTTCGCCTGCGGAGGCCCAGCGGTTGAATTCCTGTTGCAGCTTCTCATCGGGAGTCTGGGGTTTGTCGGGCATGGAATCCTTCGTAAACTTCGTGGTTGCTGATCTTCTGATTTTATAACCACCACGGCCACGAAGGTTCACGAAGGAAATACTGCGGACATTTGCACCCTATGCTAGAGTTTCTTCCTGATGGCCACAAACCCGCAGACTCCGCCGTTGAAGCCTGGGCCCACCCCACTGTACTGTCCCAATTGCGCGCGGGAAGTGGATGATCCGCTGGTCTGCGGAGATTGCTCGGCAGTGATCTGCCGCCGCTGCGGAACTCCGCTGGAATCGCCCGACGAACTCGGAATCGGATAATGGAACCCACCCCGGTCTTACCCGCGGTCAACAACACAAATCAAGCATCCGACTCGAAGCCCACGCTGGTTCGCGGATTAGGGCTGCTCGATTCCGTGCTGCTGCTGGTGAGCGGCATCATCGGGTCGTCGATTTTTTTGACGGCGAAAGACATCGCAACGCCTCTGCCCCAGCCGGTGCTGTTCATCCTTGTCTGGGTGTTGGGAGCGCTGATTTCTCTCTGCGCCTGCTTCGCGTTTGCCGAGCTTGGCTCGATGTTCCCCGACTCCGGCGGACAGTACATTTACCTGCGCGAAGCCTATGGCGATTTGATCGCGTTTCTCTATGGCTGGATGTTGTTCGCAGTCGCCAATGGCGGCAGCATCGCGGCGCTCTCGGTCGCGTCGGCCGCTTATACCGGACAAGTCTTCCCAGTCGTATCGCGGGAGCACGTGGTGTTCTCGATCCTCGGAGTTGTGGTGACCCGCGCTCACGTGTTCGCCCTGGTACTGATCGTAGTTTTGACATACGTCAATGTTGTCGGCTTGCGATGGGGCGCTCTGCTGCAAAACGTTTCTACGTGGACAAAATTTCTGGCGATGGCTGGCTTTGTTTTGCTCGGATTCGCGATCGGCAAAGGCCACTGGTCGAACTTCCACTCGAACGGAATTCCAACGACCATGGGACTCAGCCCCGGGCAGCTGATCTCGGCGCTGGGCGTGGGTCTGATCGCCGTGTTCTGGGCCTATGACGGATGGGTGTACATCACGTGGGTGGCCGGCGAAGTGAAGGAGCCTCGGAAAAACGTTCCGCGCGCGATGGTTCTCGGAGTGCTCGCCGTCGGTGCGATCTATATCGCGATGAACTTGACGTATATGTACGCGCTGCCGATGAAAGAGATCGCGGCGCACGAGACGATCGCGCATGCGGCTGCGGTTGCGTTGTTCTCTCCGCAAGCCGCCGTCTGGCTGTCGCTGATGATCGCGATTTCGTGCTTCAGCGCGGCCGCGACCTGCACTCTCTCGGGGGCGCGCGTTTATCTCGCCATGGCCCAGGACGGCGTCTTTTTCAAACGCATGGCAGAGATTCATCCCAAATGGCGCACGCCAGCATTCAGCCTGATCGGGCAAGGCGTTTGGGCCGCGGCTCTAACCGTCAGCGGCCGCTATGACCAGCTCTACACGTACGTCATTTATGGAATGGTTCTGTCGTACACCCTGACGGTCATTGGCATGTTTTTGCTGCGCTGGAAGCGGCCTGACATCCCGCGACCGTATAGATGCACCGGCTACCCTTGGCTGCCGGCGATCTACGTCATCATCGGCACGGCATGGACGCTGAACACGATCATCACGCGCCCGACGGAAGCATTCTGGGGAAC
>DATEJO010000293.1:0-8855 GCA_035277905.1 Candidatus Sulfotelmatobacter sp. | reverse complement strand
GGGAAAACTCCGACGGCCGTCGCGCCGAAACTCTGAAAGATCGTCTCGATCGCGTGGCCGAATCCGTTTCCATAGGAAAGAAGCAGAACCACGGTGGCGATTCCCCAGGCCATTCCGGCCATAGTGAGCAAAGTGCGGCGCAGGTCATGGCGCATCGCCGCATAAGCCTGTTTGAGGAGGTCGGTGTGCATGCTTATTCCTTGCGGAGCGCCTCCACCGGTTCGAGCGACGCAGCCCGGCGAGCGGGGTAGAGTCCCGCGGCCACTCCCGCGACGCTCAACGAGACAACGGCGAGCAGCGCCGTCGAAGCGACTAGTTTCGGAGGATCGAATCCCTGGCCGAGATTCACCCCCGACAGCGCGGACATCAAGGCCGCGGCGCCGGCAATTCCGATTCCGCCACTGAGCAGCGTCAAGAACGCACCTTCGACGAAGAACTGAAACATGATGCTGCTGTTCGTCGCCCCGATGGCCTTGCGCAATCCGATCTCGCGAGTGCGGTCGGCGACGGCGACCAGCATGATGTTGATGATGCCGATGGCGCCCAGAGCGAGCGTTACAAGTCCCACGCTGCCCAGGAACATATTCATTGCATCGAAAATCTTCCCCACCTGATCGACCGTGCGGATCGTATCCCATTCGTCGAAGGAATCCGGATTCTCGGGATCGAAGTTGTGATTATGGCCGATGATGCGATGTACCTCTTCGCGTGCAGTTGCATGCAGGGCGCGCGACCGCGGCTGATAGTTGATCATTGAAATGACGTCTGGATCGGTCCCGGCATTCAATGGCGGAAAGTACTCGTGCATCGTCGAGAACGGGATGTAATTCTTCAGGTTCTGAGTATTGTTGTCGCCGTGACCGATCCGCTGGATAGTCCCGATCACGGTAAAGCGAACGCCATTCAATAGAATTGTGCTGCCGATTGCGGGGCGGCCGAGGAACAGAGTGCGCCGGGTCTCGTCTCCAAGAACGATCACGCGACGTTGCTGTTGCTCGTCCATATCGTTGAGCCAGCGACCTTCGTTGATTGGGTTGTAGCGGATTCGGTTGAACTCTGGTGGGACGCCATTGATTTGTCCGCTGGCCTGGAAGAAATCGCTGACTGCGCGAATGTCGTTCCGGGAGATGACCGGGACCGCCGCGCCGACGCTGGGGCACTGAGTGATGATGTCCTGATAATCGCGGTAGGTGAGGTAATACTGCCGCAGCGCTGTGAAGCTTCCCTGCATGACCGGGGCGCGGCTCGACCATATAAACATGACGTTTTCGCCGAGCGAGTCGAACTGCTTGCGATTGCCGGCGCGAAAGCCTTCGCCGAGGCCGACCAACAGGAGCAGGGACCCGACGCCCCAGGCAATCCCGAACATGGTCAGGAATGAGCGCAGTTTATGGGCCCAGAGAGTGCGAAGAGTCTGGCCGAAAATGTCGAAGATGAGGCGCACAGGCTATCTCGATTATACGGGGAACAGGACCTCGGCCTTCAGGGGCCAGACGTTACGATTAGGGGCTGGATGTCAGTGGCTCGTGATTAGTGGATACTGGACAGTCGGTCGTCGCTTCGACCCCCAGCGACGCGATGAACCTCCGCCGAACGCCCGATGCGGCTCTCCCTGCTTTTGAGATCTGCCTTACAGTGTCCGCGTTCTGACGTCTGAGGTCTGAACTCCGCCTACCGTTCGTTCCTTAGCCACTCTAAGAAAATTTCTCGCGGAATTTCGGAAAAATCCGTTTCGAAATTCTTGCGAGTTGGTTATGCTCTAGGCGGAATGTCGACTCTCGCGCTCACCGAATTGCTCGGCGCCACGGTGTATGACCCGTCTGGCGCGGCAGGACGCGTGCGCGAAATCACACTCGCACCGCAGGAAGATCGGTCCCGCATTGCCTCGCTAATCGTCAAGACCAAGTCCGGCAACCGCCTCCTGCCATTCGCGGCGGTGTCGGCGATCAACGGAGGAGTGCGAACGAGCACAGCTTCCGGCGACTGGCCTGCTGCGAACGGCACCGAAGGATTATTCCTGCTTGAGCGCGATCTGCTCGATCAGCAGGTGATCGATGTCAATGGACGCAAGGTGGTCCGGGTCAATGATGTCGACCTCGAGTTCGATCCCCCGAAAGATCCGGCGTTCGGTCGGCCTGTTCTGAGGGTTCAGTCCGTCGATGTGGGGGCGCGCGGCGCCGTTCGCCGTCTGCTCCGCGGAGTTGCGCCGCGTACGGCTTTGCAAGCGCTATTGGGCAAGATTCCGCCCCGGAGCATTCCCTGGAAGTTTGTCGACGTAATCGAGACCGACCCGGCGCGGCGCGTGAAGCTGAAGATCTCCCACGAGGGCATAGCCAAACTTCATCCCGCCGATATTGCCGACATCGTTGAAGAACTGGCTCCGGATGAGCGGCAGGCAGTGTTCCAGACTCTGGACGAAGAAACTGCAGCCGAGGCCCTCGAAGAAGTCGAACCGAAGGTTCAGAAGGCGATCGTCGAATCGCTGGATTCGGAGCGCGCCGCGGACATTGTCGAGGAAATGGATCCCGATGCGGCGGCCGACCTGCTAGGCGATCTACCCGAGGATCGCACCGAGCAGATTCTCGTCCAAATGGAGCCCGAGGCCCAGCAGGACGTGGTCGAGCTACTGGAGCATAAAGAAGAGACGGCAGCGGGGCGTATGACGACGGAATTCCTCGCCCTGCCGGTCGGGGCGACGGTGCAGAATGCCATCGATTCCATGCGCGAGTTCGAAGGCGGTGTGGAAGCGGTGAGCACAATTTATCTGGTGGATTCGAACGGCACTCTGCTGGCCGCCGTTCCCCTGGCTCGAATCGTTCTGGCGCCGACCTCGACGCCCATGCTCTCGTTGAGCCAGGAACCGCTTGTACTGGCGCACGAAGGCGTCGGAGACAACGAAGTTGCCGAGCTTTTCGACAAATACAATCTGCAGACGCTTCCCGTTGTGGATGAACATAACAAGCTGACCGGAATCATCACCTCCGATGACGTGATCAGCATGTTGCGGGCAAAACTGTAGTCTTCTCGCCATTTGGGGACTCGTCCAAAAATTTCTGACGCGGCTATCTTCCGGTATACTGGCGGCGCTTTTCCTTTGGGGCCTGCAAAATCAAAATTCAAGGAGCGCCTGTGAGCACTACAGTGGCGCAAACTCGCCCGGCGGATCGCACTGCGCTTATTCTGTCCCGTCGACGTTTTGAACACTACTTCTTTTCAGGTTCGGCCTGGTTGATGCTGGCGGCGGTGGTCATCGGCTTCGGCCCAACTTACTACTTCGCCGGGGTCTTCAACGCCCCACTTCCCAGCCGAATTATCCATGTCCACGGAGCCCTGTTTTCGTGCTGGATTCTGTTGCTCATTGCGCAAAATTCACTTGTGTTCGCCGGGCGAGTGGATATTCACCGGAAACTGGGCCTGGTTGGTTTCGTAATGGCGTGCCTGATGGTTGTCGTGGGCTGGGCGGCAGCCACCGACCGCCTGGTTCGTGGGACCGCCCCTCCTGGATTGGATACGTACTTCTTCTACATCACACCGATGACCGATATATTCATTTTTGCGACGCTGATATTTTTTGCCTTCCGGCTGCGTCGCGACCCGCCGGCTCACAAGCGAATTATCTACATCGCAACCGTGGGCCTATTGATCGCTGCGATCGCACGCTTTCCCTTCAGTTGGCTTTTCCACAAGGCGCCCCACGCCGCCATGGCCTCGTACGTCTTCCTGTTAATGCTGGTCGGTTACGATTTGTGGTCGACCCGCAAGGTCCATCGGGCAACGCTTTGGGCGAGTGGCTTTTTGATCTTCGTCCAGCAAATCCGCGTACCGATTGGCAAAACGGCCGCATGGCACTCGTTTGCAGCCGGCGTGCAATCTTTATTTCGGTGAAGCCGCGTTAAGTCCCAGAATCGATCGGCCCCCCGGCAGAAATTTTTGTCGCCAGCACTTTTCGTTTGGTCAGATTCGCTGCGGCCATTTATCCTGTGGCGTCGTTGCAGCCAAACTGCTCCATCCTTATGTCTGCGAAAAGTGCGAATGAGGTTTCTGAGGCGTTGGAAAATCCGGATCCTGCTGTTCCTCGCCGTAGTCGGGCCTGGATTCATCACTGCCAACGTCGATAACGACGCCGGCGGCATCCTGACCTATTCCCAAGCAGGAGCCCAGTTCGGACATCTTCTGCTGTGGACCATTATCCCCATCACTATCGCGCTGATAGTGGTGCAGGAAATGTGCGCCCGCATGGGCGCCGTTACAGGCAAGGGGTTAAGCGATCTTATTCGCGAGGAGTTCGGGCTGCGCATCACATTCCTGATGATGCTCGGGATTCTCGTCATTAACTTCGGCAACGTCGTCACTGAATTCATCGGGATCGCTACGAGTCTGGAGCTCTTCGCGCTACCGCGAATCTACACCGTGCCGGTCTGCGCCGTGATCGTCTGGCTGATCGTGGTCAAAGGCCAATATAAGAGCGTCGAAAAGGTATTTCTCGCGGCTTCTTTCTTTTATGTGACCTACATCTTTGCCGGAATCCTCGCCCACCCGTTCTGGAAAGATGCGACCATCGCTACCTTCAAGCCGCCCGATGTGCACGCCTTCCGCGATCAGGCTTACCTGTTCATGGTGATCGGCGTTGTCGGTACGACGATTGCGCCATGGATGCAGTTTTATCTGCAATCGTCGATTGTCGAGAAGGGCGTCACCAGGCGCGCATACAACGCTTCGCGCCTGGATGTCATTACCGGATGTATTTTCACCGATGTGGTGGCCTGGTTCATTATTGTGGCCTGCGCCGCCACGCTCTACATTCACGGATTCCGCGACATCAAATATGCCGCGGATGCTGCGCAAGCCCTGAAGCCGCTAGCGGGCGACTACGCCTACATTCTGTTTGCAGTGGGGTTGTTCAATGCCTCGCTGTTCGCGGCGTCGATTCTGCCCCTCTCTACCGCGTATACCGTCTGTGAAGGTCTGGGTTTCGAATCGGGCGTGGGGCTGAAGTTCGGAGAGGCGCCGTTTTTTTACTGGCTGTACACCTTCCTGATCATCGCCGGAGGAGCGCTGGTGCTGGTGATTCCCTCCGGGCAGTTGGTGAGAATCGTCATCTGGTCGCAGGTGCTCAATGGTGTGGTGCTGCCTTTCGTCCTGATTTTCATGCTGATTCTTGTGAACAAGAAAGATCTGATGGGCGAATACACGAACACGCGCTTTCTGAACGTCGTCGCGTGGGCAACGACGGTTGTAGTGATTGGATTGTCCGTGGCGTGGATGTACGCTTCGGTAACCGGCGGAGGCTAGGTCAATTCGAGTAGCTTTCCCGCAGCCAGATCGTTCACCAGAGTCAGATCAGCTTCGAGAAAGTCGTACTTCGGAAGGTCTTTGGGCAGGGACCACTGAATGTCTTTGAAAATCCGGTTTTCAATCTCGCCTTGATACTCTCTTACTTCAAAAAATCGCAACTCCACCATCGAACGGTTGGGATATTCGTGCTGAATTCTGGCAATTTCGTTCCCAATTTTTGCCTGGATGCCCAACTCTTCATCTAATTCGCGGCGCAGGGCGTCACGTGGCTGTTCCCCTTCTTCGATTTTTCCCCCGGGAAATTCCCACTTGAGCGGCATGGTCTGGTGCCGGGTGCGCTGGCAAACGAGCAGCTTGCCATTCTGGACAATAAGTCCTGCCACGACGCGCTTCATGGCTGCGCTGTTGCCTGCAGTGCGCTGGCAACGGGATCGACACAACTGGTGAAGGTGAACGCGAAGGCAGCTACACCGGGAGAGCAGCGCAACTCCAGTTCATGCTCGCCGAATTCGTGATTGTCTAGGAGGAAATACATCCGCGCCGAATCGACGACGACATAACTCTCTTCCGCCCCGTCTGCGCCGGAGCGAAATCGCGTGTCTCTGGTGGATTGCTTGCGCGCGAGAGGCTTGCCATCCTGCAGAATCGACACTTCCGAAGACGGCGCATGGGGCGAAGCCATGACCAAGTTTACGGCGGAGGCCTCAAATTTCAATCGCAAAGTGTGAGGACCGTTTTCGGCCGCTTCGAAGTATTCCGCGGTCGATGCCCATCTCCCATCGGCATAGAAGAAGGTTTCCTCAAGCTTGCCATTATGCGTGTATTCGGCGATCTGATCTTCCTTGAATCCGCCCTCATTGCCGATTCGTCCGCGCCGATTTCCGAGATAAAGTTCGCCTGACGGACGGAAGCAGACCGCTCCAACATGATCTTCTTCGCGTACCGGTTCCATCAGCGGCGGAAGTTCGATGTTCGGGTCGATCTCACGGAGAAGTTCCTGGATCACCTGCTCGCATTCCGCGTATCCGCCCTCGCCGAAGTGTCCGTAGCGCAGGTATCCGTCCTTATCGAGCAGGTATTTTGTCGGCCAGTAGCGGTTGGCGAACGCCTTCCATATCTCGCGATTGCTGTCGATGACGATCGGATACGTGAGCCCAAACTCGCGCACGCCACGTTCCACATTCGATTCATATTGAGCGAAGGTAAATTCCGGCGTGTGGACTCCGATGACCGTCAGCCCTTTATCGCGATAGAGTTCGTGCCAGGCCTGCACATACGGCAGCGTGCGGATGCAGTTGACGCAGGTGTAGTCCCAGAAGTCGACGAGAACGGCGCGGCCGCGCAGCTGGCGGAAGCTGAGTGGAGTAGAGTTCAGCCACACCCGGCCGATCTCCGGGGCGCGCACCTTGCCCTTTTCCACTCTCATGACGAGGCTTGTTCCAGTTTCTTGCCCACCAGCATGGCGCAGTGCTGAACCAGATCCTGATGTTCGGAGGTAAAGGCGGAAGGGAAGTGACTGTCAATATCGAGCTCACCGACGACGTTGCCGTGCACAAAGACAGGCACCACGATCTCAGATTTTGTTTCGAGCGAACACGCGAGGTAGCGCGGGTCTTTGTTGACATCGTCGACCACGACGGTCTGTCCGCTGGAAGCGGCTGCACCGCAGATTCCCTGATTCAAGGGAATACGCGTGTGCGGAGTCATGGCGCCTTCGAATGCGCCCAGCACCAGCACCGGAGGCTTCGTTCCGGGCTCGAGCAGATAGAAGCCGACCCAGTTATATTTGAGCATGCGGTCGTGGAGAAGCTTGACCATCATCCGCATCAGCTCCTGCGCTGTAGGCGCGGACTGCGCCAGTTCGTTGAGTTCATTCCGCACTTCTTCGATTCGCGTGGTGACCGCCATGGTGAAATCTTAACTCACCGCGCCAAATCCGCAGCACTTGACACTGTCTTAATCTGCCGGATTCCTTCCGGCTTCGGGAAAAGGTCCGGATGGATGGCGAAGGCCAATGCATGCAGGCCGCGAAGCAGCGTCGGAGCGGGAGTATTGAGGAATTCGTCGCGAATGCAGAAGACGCGTCCCATGCGCGCCGCCGAAGTCTGTTGCCATCCGCGGGCGGCGACGATTTTTTCGAGCGGAACGCGATCGCCTGCGCTGCACCATGCCGCTACGATCACATCGGGATCAAGAGGTACAAGGTCAGCCGACGGAATCGCCCTCCCCGGTTCACCGAGAAATGCGCCGCCGGCGGCCTCGACCAGTTCTGCCACCCACCTTTGAGACGTGATTACCGGTTTGCCCCATTCTTCGCAGAAGACCTTCGGGCGCGTACTTCCCGATACCCGATCTCGAACCTGCTCGATAGTCTGTTTCATCTCCAAGATCACAGAATCGCCGCGGCCGCTTGCGCCAACCACTCCGGCAATGCTTGCAATATCGGTATAAACATCCTCGAGATTCTTGGGAGCGAGTCCCAGAAACCGAGCGCCGGATTTCAGAATCTCGATGACGGCCTTCTCTTGATAGGGAACAGACGCGATTACGAGATCGGGATGGATGGCGGCGATCTGCTCCGCATTTGCTGTCCAGGAATCGGCCAGAATCGTGCGGGAGCCATCCGCCACGGCAGGCACCACATCGGCGCAGTATCTCGTGCAAGCCACCACCTGCCCGAGTTCGCCTATCGCATCGAGGATCACGGTGGCGCTGGGTTGCAAACACGCAATGCGCCGGACGCCGTAATTAGAGGCCATAGATCGATCTTATTTGAATTGGCGGAGTGCTGCGTTCAGAACGTCAAGCGCCAGCTGTGCGGCATGAGTGGAGGCGTGGGGCAGATCGCCGACCGCCGTGATGACATCCTCCCGGCGGACGGCGCGTGCGTCGGAAATATTTTTTCCTACAATCAACTCGGTCAGAGCCGACGCGCAAGCCATCGCTGGAACGCACCCTTTTGCCTTAAATCGGACCTCGGCGATCTTGCCGTCCTCCACTCTCATGCTCAAGCGAACGACATCGCCGCAAACAGGATTTTCGAGCTGGGCCGAGGCATCCGGTTCGGCAATATCCCCCGCATTGCGCGGGTTCTGGAAGTGATCGAGCAGTTGGGGAGAGTACATGACGGCAGTTTCAAGTTTCGCGTTTCGAGTTTTGCGGGCGCTTCCCTTATTCGATCGGACTTTGCTACTTTCGGGCGGTTCCGTCCGGGAAATAGACTGTCCACCCTCGCTCCAAAGCCACGGCTTCAAGATCGGGATTGGGATTCACGGCAAATCCGTGGCGCGCCATGGTTAGCATTTCGGTATCCCATCGCGAATTGCCGAATGCGGCGTCGATTTCTTTCTTAACTGCTTCGCGCAGAGCAAGTGGCTTTCCCGGTCCGGAAGGAACGCGTAGCAGTCGATCCGTGACGATGCCGTTTTCGACCGCAACCGTAGCTGCGAGGATACGATCTGGCGTAATCCCGAATTGCTCCATGCCTGCCCGAATCACCCATTCATTCGATGACGAGACGGCCCACACTTCGCAGCCGTTCTCGTGCAGACGATCCAGCA